>CAZCVS010000534.1:0-2022 GCA_964501845.1 uncultured Iamiaceae bacterium | reverse complement strand
TGGAGAAGATGCAGGTGTTCTGGCCCTGGTCCTCCTTGAGGATGTCGGCCTGCACGGTGCCCCGGACGTTTGCCAGCACCCAGGCCCGCAGTTCGGCGGCCTCATCAGCGGTCGGCTCGCGGCCCTCCTCGGCCCGGAAGCGGTCGAGGCGCTGGTCGACGGCCGTGTTCAGGAACATGGCGAGGATCGTGGGCGCCGGCCCGTTGATGGTCATCGAGACCGAGGTCGACGGGTCGCACAGGTCGAACCCGTCGAACAGCACCTTCATGTCGTCGAGCGTGGCGATGCTGACGCCCGAGTTGCCGACCTTGCCGTAGATGTCCGGGCGCAGGTCGGGGTCGAAGCCGTAGAGCGTCACGCTGTCGAACGCGGTGGAGAGGCGGGTGGCGGGCTGTCCTTCGGACAAGAGGTGGAAGCGCTTGTTCGTGCGGAAGGCGTCGCCCTCGCCGGCGAACATGCGCGCCGGCCGCTCGCCGTCGCGCTTGAACGGGAAGACGCCGGCGGTGAACGGGAACCGGCCGGGCAGGTTCTCCAGCATCAGGAACCGGAGCAGCTCGCCGTGGTCTTCGAAGCGGGGGAGGGCGACCCGGCGGACCTTCGTGCCCGACAGCGACTCCTTGGTGAGTGCAGTGTGCAGCTCCTTGCCGCGGATCTCGACGACGTGCTCGTCGCCCGAGTAGTCGGCCACGGTCTGGGGCCAGTCGGCCAGCAGGTCGCGAGCCTCGTCGCCCAGGCGGCGATCGGCAACGGCCTCCAGCTCCGGGAGCTTGGCGGCGTCGATGTCGCCGCCGGCGGCTTCCACGAGTGAGCGGACCGTGCGCACCTGCTGCAGCTCACGGGCCACCGCAGCCTGGTCGGCGACCTTTGCGTGGTGGTCGCGGACGTGGGTGGCGATCTCGGCCAGGTACCGGGCCCGGGCGGGCGGGACGATGGCGGTGTCGGCGGACGAGACCTTGGTGTCGACGGTCGGGAGCACGCCGGCGTCACCGGCGGTGAGACCCAGGGCGAGGAGGCGGGCGCGCAGCTCCTGGTAGAGGCCGGTCACGCCGTCGTCGTTGAAGCGGGAGGCGACGGTGCCGAACACCGGCATCTGGTCGGGGTCGGTGTGGAACGCCTCGGTGTTGCGGACCATCTGGCGGCGCACGTCTCGCAGGGCGTCCTCGCCGCCGCGGCGGTCGAACTTGTTGATGGCGACGACGTCGGCGAAGTCGAGCATGTCGATCTTCTCGAGCTGGCTGGCGGCGCCGAACTCGGGCGTCATCACGTAGAGCGACAGGTCGACGTGGTCGACGATGGCAGCGTCGCCCTGGCCGATGCCGGGCGTCTCGACGATCACGAGGTCGGCGCCCCAGGCCTTGGCGGCGGCGACGATGTCGTCGGTGCCCTCGGGCACGACGGTCCCGGCGGTGCGCGTGGCGAGCGAGCGGAAGAACACCGTCTGCGGATCGATGGCGTTCATGCGGATGCGGTCGCCCAGCAGGGCGCCGCCGCCCTTGCGGCGCGTGGGGTCGATGGCGATGACCGCGATCTGAAGCTTGTCCTCGTGGTCGAGGCGGAAGCGGCGGACCAGCTCGTCGGTGAGCGAGGACTTGCCCGAGCCGCCCGTGCCGGTGATGCCCAGCACAGGGACGGCTCGGAGCGCGGCCGCGGCCCGCAGCTCGGCGATCTGGACCGACGGCAGCCGGTCGTTCTCGATGGCGGTGATGACCCGGGCGAGGCTGGCGTGGTCGCCGCCGAGGAGCGGTTCCAGCGAAGCCGGGCGGTCGGCGGCCAGGTCGACGTCGGCCGCCGCGACCAGCGAGTTGATCATCCCGGGGAGGCCCATGCTCTGGCCGTCGTGGGGGGAGAAGATGCGGCTGACGCCGTAGGCGTGGAGGAGGTCGATCTCTGAGCGCACGATGACGCCGCCGCCCCCGCCGAAGACCTTCACGTGACCGGCACCCCGCTCAGCCAGCAGGTCGACGAGGTACTGGAAGTACTCGACGTGGCCGCCCTGGTACGAGCTGATGGCGACGCCCTGCA
>CAZCVS010000533.1:0-2022 GCA_964501845.1 uncultured Iamiaceae bacterium | reverse complement strand
GCCGCGTCGCGGAACGACCAGAGGTAGAGCTTCAGCGACTTGGACTCGATGCAGCGCTCGTGGGGCGCGTACTCGATGACCACCGTCGACAGGTCGGGCTGCTCGGTCACCGGGCACATGGAGGTGACCTCCTCGCACGTGAAGCGGACCTTGATGCAGCCGTGCGGCGCCGGGAAGGTCTCGAGGTGCTCCACCGGGTGGCGCACCGTCGCCCCCAGGATCGTCAGCCCATCGGTCGCATCCGCGTCGGTCACGGTGGCGAGCCTACCGAGGCCCCCACGGGTCAGGTCAGGCCGGCGTGTAGACCCGGACGTAGTCGATGTCGTAGGTGGTGCTGGCCGCGCTGGCCCAGTTGATCCGCCGGATGCCGGTGGTGGTGCAGCCGTTGGGAGCGGTGCCGCCGATGGAGCAGCGGTCGAGCTGCTCGAGGTAGCCGAGGGTGCCGTCGGGGCTGCCGGTCCAGCGGCCGCCGACGGCGAGGTTGAGGGCCATGTCCCAGGTGCCGGCGGGGTCGGCGGAGGTCCAGGCGTGCTTGGTGTCGAGGAACGTGTGCACCTTGACGTTGTCGACGAAGAAGGTGAAGCGCACGGCGGAGCCCTCGGGGAGGATCTCGACAGCCCAGGTGTGGTAGCCGGGGGTGCTCGCCGGGTTCTCGAAGGCGGTGGCCTTCTTGGAGATGTTGGAGACGCCGTCGAGGTGGAGGGTCTGGGAGGTCTTGCCCGGCACCTGGGAGTGGAAGTACTCCATGATGTCGACCTCGGCGACGCCGGCACCGCCGCGGTGACGAAGCCAGAAGGCAGGCCAGAGCCCTTGGGCGTGGGGGACCTTGGCGCGCATCTCGAAGCGGGCGTAGCGGGGGTAGTACTTGCCGGCCTCACGGGAGCCCAGGAACCCGGACGTGTAGTGGTAGGTGCCGGAGTTGGGGCAGTTGACGGTCTGCTTCTTGGCGGTGATCTTGAGCGACCCGCCCGCCTCGGAGACGTTGGCCGGGGTGTTGCACTCGAACTGGGCGTTCCCCGACCCGTAGTTGTTGTGGTACGTCTTCCACTTCGAGGCGTCCACCGTCGAGTCGTTGAACTCATCGCCGCCGACGAGCTTCCACCCCGCCGGAGCGGGCGGAGCGGGCGGCTTGGTCGTGGTGGTCGTGGTGGTCGGTGCTGCCGTCGTGGTCGTGGTGGTCGTCGTCGCCGGCACCTTCGTCGTCGTGGTGGTCGTCACCGGAACAGCGGTCGTCGTGGTCGGCGCCGCCGTGGTCGTCGTGGTCGGTGCTGCGGTCGTGGTCGTGGTCTTCGGCGCCGTGGTCGTGGTGGTGGTCGGCGAGGCGCCAGACGGACTGCCGTTGTCCGGGACCGTGGCCACGGGCTGACAGGCCGCCAGGGCGAGCATCACCGTTCCTGCTGCGGCTGCTCGAGCTGCGAGGGGGACCTTGGGGTACTTCTTCATCGCCTTACCAACGTTCGAGAGCGTCCAGTGCTGACGTCGTTGGTTACGGCGCTCCCCCCTTCGCGCTTGAGCGCTGAGAGCGACTTTTTCGCCACTTTGGGCGATATTTCTGGGAGATCGGGTGAGTTCTCACGTAGGGCGTTTGAAATGCCACAGAGCGTGTGAAGCCAAGGTTCGTTAGGTAGTGGTTTGACCACCTAGCGCGTTGTTCAGGTTGCCCGACCGGAAGCCTTCGAGGTCGAGGGTCACGTACCGGTAGCCGGCGCCGCGAACCGCATCGACCACCTCGTGGCGCCGGGCCACCACGTCGGCCAGTTGGTGGACCGGGACCTCCAGCCGCGCCAGGTCCCGGTAGTGGCGCACCCGCAGCTCGGCGAAGCCCAGGGCTCGCAGGGCGGCTTCGGCGGCCTCCACCTCGGCCAGCACTCCCACGGTGACCGGCGTGCCGTACGGGATGCGGCTGGCGAGACAGGCCGCCGCGGGCTTGTCGGCGGTCCGCAGACCCAGGTGGCGGCTCAAGTCGCGCACCATGGCCTTGGTGAAGCCGGCCTCGACGAGGGGGAAGCGCGCCCCGCGCTC
>CAZCVS010000532.1:0-2025 GCA_964501845.1 uncultured Iamiaceae bacterium | reverse complement strand
GAGAGGTCGAGCACGTAGAAGGGATCGGTCTGGAGGAAGGTCACGGCGTAGGCGGTGGCACCGTCGAAGCGGATGCCGTGGAGGGTTTCGCCCGGGTGGCCGAACCACGGGGTGGAGCCGACCACATCGAGGTTCCCCGCGGTGTCGAGCACCACGACCTTGTTGAACGGGTCGTTCGGCCCGGGACCGTCGATCGTCGTGCCGGTGGGCTGCGTCGTCGATGTGGTGGTCGAGGTCGACGTGGACGTGGACGTGCTGGTCGAGGTGCTGGTGCTCGTCGTCGGGACCGGCTCGGTGGTCGTCGTCGTGTCATCGGGGACGGTCGGCTCGGGGACCGTCGGCTCGGGGACCGTCGGCTCCGCACCGGGGATCGTGGTCTCGACCGGCTCGACGGTCTCGGGCGCCTGCAGCTCGATGCTGGGGTTCTGCCGCTCGGTGAGGTCGGCACCGCTCGAGCCGTCGGTGCGCACCGGATCGGAGCCGGCACCGTCGTCCACCATCGGCCCCTCGACGAAGGTGCCCGGAACGCCGTCGACCGGCATGGGGCGACCGCCGAAGCCGATCGCGCCGCCGAAGCCGTCAGCGGTGATGGCGACCCGGAGGTGGCCGTCGTGCTCGGACATCGAGAAGTCGTTGAGCAGGCTGCCCGGGACCGAACCCGAGCCGGTGTGCTCGAGGGTGTCGAGGTCGAAGCGGTGGATCCCCGTGGTGGATCGCCCCTCCGCATCCCACTGGGGTGTCGCCAGGTAGGCCGCACCGTCGGTCACGTGCACGAGCTGCCCCGAGCCGACGACCTCCGTGGCGTGGATCGGCTGCAGCTCACCGGACACCGGAAGGGTCACGATCAGCGAAGCGGTGGCGTTGGACGGGCCGATCGGGTGGAGCACCTCGTCGCAGGGCACCGGGCCGCCACCGAACGGGACCCGCGGCCCGGTCTCGCCGATGAAGCCGTCGGAGGCGACGAGGTGCAGCTCACCGCCGACGCGGCGGGCGTCGACCAGGGCCCCTGGCGTGCTCCACGTTCCGACCGCTTCGAGCGAGCGGTCGCCGACCTCGACCCGAGTTACCTGGACGCTCACCCCGTCGGCGGACTGGCCGACCACCCAGGCCCGGCCGGTCTCGGCGTCGTAGGTGACCTGAGCGCCGTAGGGCACCGGGCGGGTCGCGAGCACCTCGGGCGTCCCCAGATCCACGATCGCCAGCCGCTCGCCGGCCACGACCAGCACCCTGTCTCCCCCGAGGCGGTCGATCAGGTCCAGCTCGTCGACGCCCTCGACGACGACGTTCGTGGCGTCGAGCGCCTGCTCGTCGGCCGCGAAGCCACTCGACTTGTCCGAGCGGGAAGCGATCGTGGAAGCGGGGGCGCGGTCGCCGGCCACCGACCCGTCCGCGCCTGCACCGGCGGCCGCCATCGTGCTCACCTCACCGCCCACGGACTCCATCGAGTCGAACGAGAACAGTTCCTCGCGGCTGCGCTCCTGCGACCGCTCCCCCCAGGCCGACAACTCGGCGCACGAGGTGAACGACTCGAGGCCAGCGGCCTCCGCCTCCTTCGGTGTGCCCACCACCGCGGCTGCGGCGACGACCGCGAACAGCGCCAGGGCGCCGAGCACCAGAGCGAGGCCCCTGCGGGGCCGGTGGCCGGGGTTCAGTCCGTTGTCCATGCGGGTTGCGACGACCGTCGACCCGATCGGGTTCCCGAGGGGCCGATCAGCTCGGGGCGGCCCCGACGGCGGCCTCCGCCGTGCTCTTGGCCCACCGGTAGTCGGCCTTGCCGGCCGGCGAACGCTCGACCCGGGGGACGATCACCAGGTGCTTCGGGAGCTTGTACCCCGCGAGCTCGCCCCGGAGGTGGTCGCGGACCTCGTCGAGCGAGGGTGGGGCATCGGGATCGGCCGGGGCGACGACCGCCACCACGGCACTTCCCCATCGCTCGTCGGGCACCCCGACCACGAGGACATCGAGGACATCCTCGTGGTCGACCAGCGAGGACTCGACCTCCTCGGGGAAGACCTTCTCCCCACC
>CAZCVS010000531.1:0-2026 GCA_964501845.1 uncultured Iamiaceae bacterium | reverse complement strand
AGTCGGTGGAGCCCGAGCAGGTGAAGCCGATGTCGTCGATGGTCATGTCGACCTGGGCCAGCGCACCGTGGATGGCCGGCATCAGCATCTCGACCTCGTTGAGCTCGGGAACCGCTCGACGGCCGGGGGTCTGAGCGAAGGAGATCACTGCGATGTCGCGCATCAGCCCTCGCCTCCATCAGCCGCGGTGCCGCCGAGACCGGTGCGCGGGTTGCGCACCGTCAGCTCGGTGGGGGGCACGCCGCCGGGCCAGGAACCGAGGCCGGTCCCCCGCTTCTCGCCCGGGATGCGGACGTTCACGTCGTCGGGCTCGCCGGTGGGACGGAACCACTTGATGGACTCGAGCGTCGGCTCGATGTCGGCGTCGTCGCGCCACACCGCTTCGACGCGCATGCCGATGCGGACCTGGTCAGCCGGGATCTCCTGGATGAGGTGCATGATCGAGAGGTCGGCTCCGTCGAGGAGGATGAGGGCGCTGGTGTAGGGGATCTCCATGCCGGACCCGTAGAACTGGAGGTTCACCACGCAGAAGCTGGTGACGGTGCCCACCTGGGCGACCTCGACCTCGATCGGCGTAGCTGCGCCGAGCTCCGGGTCGGCGCCGCGCGGCGGGACGTAGACCCGGCTGTCGGCGTTGGCCTGCTGGCCGATGATCTTCTTCTGGGTGATGCCCTTGAGGAAGCGGGACGTGGCATCGCCAGGGGTGAACGTGTAGTCGAGCCGGGCGGGGGTGCGGACCGACCGCACGGCCTCGACGTCCTGCAGCGATGCGGGCAGCTGGATCTCGGGCATCAGGCGGCCTCTCCTTCGCTGGACGAGTCGACGAGCACCCAGTGGGCGATGTCGTCGATGTGGCCCTCGCGCTCGTCGGCCCACACCGGCTTGACCCGGGCGCCGGTGGCGACGGCGTCGATGCCATCGGCCTTGAGCGCACCGAGCATCGGGGTGTCGGCGCCGTCGAGCTTCACGAGGACCCAGGCGAACGGGTCGTCGAGCGGGTGCTTGGCGTGCGGTGCGGTCACCCACGCCCACGTCGTGATGACCCCCTCAGGCCCCACCTCCACCAGTTCGGTGAGGTCGTTGCCCGAGACCGGGTCGAACTCGGCGGGCGGCACGATCACTCGGCCATCCTCGGCCTTCGACCCGACGAGGACCTGCTCGCGCAGGCCCGTCAGGAAGGCACCGATGATGGGTCCGGTGGTCCGCTTGAACGGGTACTCGATGATGAGCGGGGCTGAGAGGATCTCCCCGGCTTCTGTCTGATCCGTCACAGCCCGCACACTAGAACACGTTCTCGTTTTCGCAAATCCGGTGCTGCTCAACCGGGCCGCGTCAGCGCCCTAGGCGGGGGCGCCGACCGTGATCTCCGCCTCGATCCGCTCGTTCCCGCGGCGGTCGTCCTGCTCGTAGGAGAGCTCGAACCCCGTCACCCGCACAACGCCCTCCTCCAGGAGGACCACGGTCAGAACGAGGTTGTCCTTGGGACCGAGGTTGCCGAGATCGCGGCCGTCGACCGGCTCGAGGTCGGTGCAGGACTCCGAGAGATCACCGGTCGCCCCACCGATCGGGCCCATGTTCTCCGCCTGGTCCGGGTTCCAGCGGCAGATGCTGATGGTGGTGGCGGCTGCCGCCGACCCGTCGGTCACCAGGACCTTCGCCGAGCGCATCGTCACGTCGGGGAGCTTCCCGTTGCTGATGCCGTACGAGTACCGCTCGCCGGGCTCGGCCGGGCCGGAGAACCCGGCCACGATCCCGCCGGTGCCCGCGAACGCCTCGGGCTCGACCACCTTCCGCAGCCCGACGACCGCACCCCACAGGGCCGGGACCAGCAGCACCAGAGCTACCAGGACGATCGGCGAGACCAGCACCTGCCGCCGCCGGCGCAGACGCCGTCGGTACTCCGCATCGGGACGCTCGGAGGGCGCCGCCGTGTCCACGACCTGTGGCTCGTCGATCACGCTCATGTCGGTCCCCTTCGCGTCCGCCGGTCGCCGCACCGTATCCGCGTGGTGGCCGACGAACGGGG
>CAZCVS010000530.1:0-2036 GCA_964501845.1 uncultured Iamiaceae bacterium | reverse complement strand
GATCAGGGGGCGGTCCGGCTCAGAGGGTGGAGAGGCCGCCGTCGACGGGGAGGACAGCGCCGGTGATGTAACTGGCCTCGTCGGAGAGCAGGAACGTGACCGGTTTGGCGACCTCCCACGCCGTGCCCTGGCGGCCGAGGGCCACGGGCGCAGCGGTCCGGCTGGGCCGACCGGCGGTGGCGAGGCGGCCGAGCGGCGTGTCGATGAGCCCGGGAGCGACCACGTTGGCGCGGATGCCGGCACGGGCGCCCTCGAACGCGACGTGGCGGCAGAGCCCGGCGAGGGCCGCCTTCGACGAGTCGTAGGCCGGGATGCGGCTGCCGGGGCGGAGTCCCGCCACCGACGAGATCAACACGATGGACCCGCCTGCGGCCATGAGCGGCAGCGCCGCCTGGCACGTCAGGAAGTGGGCGCGCACGTTCACGTCGAAGACCTGGTCCCACTGCTCGGCCGTGGTCTTGCCCAGCCACTGGCCGGCCCCGATGCCGACGTTGACCACCACCCCGTCGAGCCCTTCGAGCAGGTCGGCAGCTTCGGTCACCATGGCGGCGCAGGCGGCGGGGTCCGACACGTCGGCCACCACGACCTGGGCGTGCCCGCCCGCGTCGCGCACCTGCGTGGCGGTCTCCCGGGCGGCAGCGACGTCGATGTCGGCGCACGCCACGGTCGCGCCCTCGATCGCCGCGGTGACAGCGATGGCCCGCCCGTTGCCTGCCGGTGCGTCGGGATCGTCGACCTTCCGGGTGCCGGCGCCCACCACCAGGATCTTGCGGCCCTCGAGCCGGCTCACTCGGGCAGCCCTTCCACGCCGGCCTCGCGCTGGACCCCGAGGGAGCGGAGGGTGAAGGCGACGAGGTGGTACTGGCCGACGACCATGCAGATCTCGATGAGCTGCGGTTCGTCGAACCGGGCGGCGAGCGTCTTCCACGTCTCGTCGATGATCGTGTTGCGGTCGTGCAGCTCGTCCGCCGCTCGCACCAGGTCCTGGTCGACGCCCTCGGCCTCCCGGCGCGAGCCGGCCAGCGCCGTCATCTCGTTGGCGGTCAGCCCGGCGGCCGCCCCGATCGCCAGGTGGTGGCCCCACTCGTAGTCGGCACCGCAGTTGGCGGCCGTGCGCAGGATGAGGACCTCGCGCTCGCGGTCCGACAGCGTCCCACCGGCGAGCAGGAGCCCACCGAACTGCGACCAGCGCTTGAGCAGGCGCGGGTGGTGGGCGAGGGTGGCGAACAGGTTCATGTCGTCGGCCTCGGGCCCGAAGCGCAGCGACTCGAGCAGCTCCTGGGTCCGGGGCTCTCGCTCGTCGGGTGGGAGGGGGGCGATGCGCGGGGCGTCGGTCATGGGCCAACCCTGCCGCAGATGGCGAGTCGGTGCTGATCGAACGGGGTGAGCCGGGTGCCGGGCGTCACGGTTGGGCTGGGGAAACCCGGCTGACGTAGGTTCTGCGGCATGCCCGAGCACCCCATTCGTGAGCGCCTCGACGACCTGCTCGCCCGCAAGGAGCAAGCCCGCACGCCAGGGTCCGAGCGCTCGATCCAGCGCCAGCACGACCGAGGCAAGATGCTCGCCCGCGAGCGCATCGAGTACCTGCTCGACGAGGGCTCGTTCCGGGAGCTGGACATGCTGGCCCGGCACCGCAGCCCCGACGTCGCCGACCGGCCCTACACCGACGGCGTGATCACCGGCTGGGGCACGGTCGAAGGCCGCACGGTCTTCGTGTTCTCCCAGGACTTCACGCTCTTCGGCGGGGCGCTCGGCGAGGTGTTCGCCGAGAAGATCCACAAGGTCATGGACATGGCGCTCAAGGTCGGCGCCCCCGTCGTCGGCATCAACGACGGCGCCGGTGCGCGCATCCAGGAGGGCCCGGTGTCGCTGGCCTCCTACGGCGGCATCTTCCACCGCAACGTCATGGCCTCGGGCGTGACCCCGCAGATCTCGGTGATCATGGGCCCGTGCGCCGGCGGCGCCGTCTACAGCCCGGCCCTGACGGACTTCATCTTCATGGTGGAGGACACGTCGTACATGTTCATCACCGGCCC
>CAZCVS010000529.1:0-2048 GCA_964501845.1 uncultured Iamiaceae bacterium | reverse complement strand
CGTCGCCCTCGACGTGGCTGCCCTGCTCGTCGCCGATGGCGTTGGTGGGCGCCCACACCTCGGCCATGAGGCGGCCGAACTCCTCGATCACGCCGTCGACCGAGTCGGTGTCGATCTCCTGGTAGGCGTCGAGCTTGGTCAGCTCGTTGATCGGGGTCACGTGATCGAGCAGGAACTTGATGTCCTGCAGGGGCGGCGCGTAATCAGACATGGCCCGAACGCTACGGCCCGGGCCGCGCGCCGCCCAACCCCCTGACGGTCCGTCAGAATCCCACGTCAGGGTGGTGTCAGCCTCCTCACCGGGCCGCTCCGTTCGGGCGCCCAGGGCGCGGCCTAGATTCGGGGCATGGCGCGGCAGATCCTCGTGGTCGAAGACGAAGCCCTCATCGCCGATGCGATCGCGGCTCGCCTCCGCAGCGAGGGCTACGAGGTGCGCGTCGCCGGGGACGGGCCCTCGGGTGTGGCCTACGCCGAGCGGTTCCAGCCCGACCTGGTGATCTTGGACCTGATGCTGCCCGGGCTCGATGGCCTGGAGGTCTGCCGGCAGATCCAGCGCGACCGCCACGTGCCCGTCCTCATGCTCACCGCCCGCGACGACGAGACCGACCTCGTGATCGGCCTGGCGGTCGGCGCCGACGACTACCTGACCAAGCCGTTCTCGATGCGGGAGCTGGTGGCCCGGGTGCAGGCGCTGTTGCGGCGGCTCGACGCCCTTGCCGGCCGGACCCAGTCCAAGGCGCTCCACCTCGACGACGGCATCGAGATCGACCTCGACGCCCGGCGGGTGCGCCAGCGGGGCGACGTCGTGCACCTCACCCCCACCGAGTTCGACCTGCTCGTCGGGCTGGCCGAACGGCCCGGCCGGGTGCTGACCCGCGAGCGGCTGCTCGTCGACGTGTGGGGCTACCGCGACGGGTCCGGCGCCCGCACCGTCGACTCCCACGTCCGCGCCCTGCGCCGCAAGCTGGGCGACGGCGTGGTCCGCACCGTGCACGGGGTGGGCTACGCCCTCGGCGAGGCCGGCACGGAGCCCGGTGGGGCCGAGCCCGAGGCCACCGGTACCGATGACGCCGACGCCGAGGCCGCTGACGCCCCGTGATCGTGAACCCGCTCCAGCGGATCCGCTCGATCAAGGTCAAGCTCAGCGTGGTCATCGTGGCCGCGGTCGTCGTGACGCTCGCCGTCAACGAGATCGGTCTGGCCCTCAACTTCAAGGCCGGGTTCCGAGCCGGCGTGGCGGCCATCATCGCCCTGGGCATGGTCCAGCTCATGGCCCGGGGCATGACCTCCCCGCTGCGCTCGATGGAGCGGGCGGCCACCGCCATGGCCTCGGGCGATCTCACCAAGCGGGTCTCGGCCAGCTCGTCGGACGAGGTGGGCCGGCTCGCCGTCGCCTTCAACCACATGGCCGACGAGCTGGCCGCCGAGGACCAGCACCGGCGCGACCTCATCGCCAACGTCTCCCACGAGCTGCGCACGCCCATCTCGGCGCTGCGGGCAACGCTGGAGAACGTGGTCGACGGGGTGGTCGCTCCCGAACCCGCGCTGCTGCGGACGATGCTCGCCCAGACCGAACGGCTCCAGCGCCTGGTGACCCAGCTGCTCGACCTGAGCCGGCTGGAGTCTGGCGGCACGCCGCTGCACACGCTGCGGTTCCCCCTCGTCGACCTGCTCGACGCCGTCGCCGACGAGGCCGCGCTCCACTCCCCCGACCTGGTGTTCGATGTTCAGATCGAGCCGATCGACCTGGTGGTCGACGGCGACCCGGAGCGGCTCCACCAGGTCGTCGCCAACCTGGTCGAGAACGCGGCCCGCTTCGCTCCCGACGACACCGCCGTGACCCTCGCCGCCCATCGCACCGCCACCCACGTCGTGCTGGAGGTGGTCGACCAGGGCCCCGGCATCCCGCCCGAGTCGCTGGCGCGGGTGTTCGAGCGCTTCTACCGAGCCGACGAGGCTCGCAGCGCCGACGTCGGCGGATCAGGGCTCGGACTCGCCATCGCCCGGTGGATCGTCGAGCTGCACGGCGGCACCATCCGCGCCGAGAC
>CAZCVS010000528.1:0-2050 GCA_964501845.1 uncultured Iamiaceae bacterium | reverse complement strand
ACAAGGGCGACGTCATCGACGTCACCAACGGCTACGGCCGCAACTTCCTCCTGCCCCGCGGGCTGGCCTTCGTGGCCAGCGCCGGAGCCGAGGCCCAGGCCGAGGGCATGCGCCGCTCGCGCGACATCAAGGATGCGGCCGATCGGACCGCCGCCGAAGAGGTCGCCAAGACGCTGGTGTCCTCACCGGTGACCATTCCTGCCCGCGTGGGCGCCGACGAGAAGCTGTTCGGCTCGGTCACCTCGGCCGACATCGCGGATGCGGTCGCCGCCCAGACGGGCGTCGAGATCGACCGCAAGCAGCTCCAGCTCGCCGAGCCCATCCGGACCGTCGGCACTCACCTGGTGCCGCTCAAGCTCCACGCCAACGTGGAGTTCCCGGTCACGGTCGAGGTCGTCCCCGCCTGATCTGCCCGCTGACCTGCCCGTCGACCTCAGTCGGCGGGCAGGTTGCGGTTTTCCCCAATCATCCA
Organism: uncultured Iamiaceae bacterium; assembly: GCA_964501845.1. Classification (GTDB taxonomy): domain Bacteria; phylum Actinomycetota; class Acidimicrobiia; order Acidimicrobiales; family Iamiaceae; genus Aquihabitans. The sequence continues at coordinate 1,578 of CAZCVS010000528.1, read as the reverse complement.
CAGCTCGTCACCGTGCGTGACCGGCATGACGACCGGCAGTCGGTCGTAGTGGATCGAATTCCTCGCGCCCGCGCGAGCGTTGTGCTGCCTCAAGCAAGCACATCGGCCCGAGTCGATGACCAGTGCGGACGGTCACGCGGCGCCTCCGCTTCGTAGCGAAGTTATCCCGAGTCCATCCACAGGCAACAAGGACTCGTTATCCACAGGTGATGTCGCCGAAAGTAGAGGCCTCATGGACGATGCCCCACCGGACTACGACGAACCGCCCTACGACGACGGCCCACCTCCGCGTCGAGCGGGGTCCGGGGCGCCCAGCAAGGGCCGGGTCCCCCCGCACAACCTGGCCGCGGAGGAGTCGCTCCTCGGGGCCATGCTGCTGTCGCGCTCGGCCATCGACATCGCCTCGGAGTCGGTGGCGCCGTCGGACTTCTACAAGCCGGCGCACGGCCACATCTACGAGGCCATCACCTCGCTGTCCGCGCGGGGCGAGCCGGTCGACCCTGTCACCGTCGCCGACGAGCTCTCCCGCCACGACCTGCTCGACGCCATCGGCGGACCGCCGGCGCTGATCAACCTGCAGTCGGCCACGCCGGCCACGTCCAGCGCCGCCCGCTACGCCAAGATCGTCGAGGAGCACTCGCTGCTGCGCGGCCTGATCGGCGTCGCCGGCGAGATCGCCGAGATGGGCTACGACGTCCCCGACGACGTGCCCAAGGCCATCGACCGGGCCGAGACCCTGGTCTTCGAGATCGCCCAGCACCGCCAGACCGACTCCATGTCGCGCCTGCACGACCTGCTCGACCAGACGGTCGACAGTCTCGAGGCCCTCTACGACCGTGGCGACTCCATCACCGGCACGCCCACGGGCTTCTACGACTTCGACGAGCTCACCGCCGGGCTCCAGCCCAACGCGCTCATCGTGGTCGGCGCCCGACCCGGCATGGGCAAGACCAGCTTCGCCATGGGCATGGCCGGCCACGCCGCCATCGAGGAGCAGCGACCGGTCCTGTTCTTCTCCCTGGAGATGAGCCGGGTCGAGCTGTCCCAGCGCCTGCTGTGCTCCGAGGCCCGCGTCGACTCCACCAAGGTGCGCAACGGCCGCCTCACCGACGACGACTGGAGCCGCATCAGCCACGCCATCGGCCGCATGGGCGAGGCGCCGCTGTGGATCGACGACAACCCGAACGTCACCGTTATGGAGATCCGGGCCAAGGCCCGCCGCCTCCAGTCCCGCATCGGTCCGCTCGGGATGATCGTGGTCGACTACATCCAGCTCATGACCGGCAACGCCCGCGCCGAGAACCGCCAGACCGAGGTGGCCGAGATCAGCCGTGGTCTCAAGATCCTCGCCCGCGAGCTCCAGTGCCCCGTCGTCGCCCTCGCCCAGCTCAACCGAGGCCTCGAGCAACGAGCCGACAAGCGCCCCATGCTCTCCGACCTCCGCGAGTCGGGCTGTCTGACCGCCGGCACCAAGCTCCTGCGCGCCGACACCAACACCGAGATCACCCTCGGCGAGCTGGTCGAGTCCGGCGCCAAGAACCTCCCGGTGTGGAGCCTCGACGACCGCTTCCGCCTGAC
>CAZCVS010000527.1:0-2052 GCA_964501845.1 uncultured Iamiaceae bacterium | reverse complement strand
GCTTTCTCCGTGCTTTACCTCGCGATCGGGATCTTTGCCTTCGAACCCCTCCTGGAGGAATCGTGACGTCCCCCTCAACCGACACCGGTGCCGGCCTCCTGCGCCTGCACCCGGATGGCACCGCGTCGCGCGGCAGCCGCATCCTCGGCATCGTCACGCTGGTGTCCGTGGTGGTGTTCCTGTACGTGGCCCTCGTGGCGTCGGCCCCGGACCGGAGCCTCGACGCGCAGGGTGAGCTCGTCCGGATCATGTACGTGCACGTGCCCTCGGCCATCGCCTGCTACACGGCGTTCTTCGTCACCGCGGTCGCCAGCGGCATGTACCTCTGGAAGCGCACGACGGGGTGGGACGCCCTGGCGGCCTCGTCGGCCGAGATCGGGGTCGTCTTCGTGGCCCTCACGCTGCTCACCGGCTCGATCTGGGGCCACACCACCTGGGGGACCTGGTGGGAGTGGGACCCGCGCCTCACCAGCACGGCACTGATGTTCGTGCTCTACCTCGGCTACCTGGCCCTGCGCCGGGCGATCCTCGACCCGGCCTCGCGGGCCAAGCAGTCCGCCATCTTGGGCATCATCGCCTTCATCAACGTGCCGATCGTCCACTACTCGGTGGACTGGTGGCGCAGCCTGCACCAGACGGCCACGGTGGCCAGCCTCGACCCGCAGATCGACGGGCTGCGCCTGTTCGCCCTGATGTTCGGGATGGTCGTCGCCCTGCTCCTCTACGTCTGGCTGATGATGCACCGCTTCCGCCTCGCCTACGCGGAGGCCGCGCTCGAGGCCAAGGGCCTCGACCTGGCGCTCGCTGAGCGACGGGCCGAGGCACGAGCCGACGGCGGCTCCGTTCCGCCGTCCGTGAAGACCGAGGGGGTCTCGTGATGGGTGTCGTGCTCGCCGAAGCCAGTGCGTGGACCTACGTCTCCGTCACCTACGCCATCACCGTCGGCCTGATCGGCGGGTACGCCGCCTGGGTCATCCGCCGGGGCCGCACGGTCGGCCGGCAGCTGCCGCCCGAGGATCGGAAGTGGTCGTCATGACCGAGCTGCCCGATGACCGCGACCTCGACGACGGCGGTCTCGACCTCACCCCGCGCGACGACGCGCCGGTCCGCGCCGCCCGCACCACGCGCCGGCGGTGGGCGCCGATCGTCGTGCTCTGCGTGCTCGGCCTCGTGGTCGGCCTCATCGCGCTCCAGGCCCGGGGCGCCTCGCTCTACTTCAAGAACGCGGATGAGGCCGTGGCCGAGCGGGAGGCACTCGGGAGCAAGCGGTTCCGGCTCCAGGGCACCGTCGTCGCCAAGCCGGTCGAGGAGCACACGGCCACCGTGTTCAAGGTGCAGTACGGCGGCGTGAAGGTGACGATCCGCCACACCGGCAGCGAGCCGGCCATGTTCAAGGCGGGGGTCCCCGTCGTGGCCGAGGGCCGCTGGAACGAGGCCGGGACCGAGTTCGACAGCGACCGGCTGCTCGTCAAGCACGACGCGGACTACAAGGACTACGACAAGAAGAACCCCGAGCGGCTCGACGGCGACGAGAGCAACGACACGTGAACGCCGCCCTCGGGTTCGGCGGCGTGGTGCTCGGCGTGGTCGGGTGCATCGGTGCCATCGTCACCTTGGCCATCGGCCTGAAGAACCACCGCTCCGACCTGTTGCGGATGTCGCGCACATATGCGTTCATGATCCTCGGCGCCGCGCTGCTCTCGTTCGTGGCGATGGAGCGGGCGCTGATCACCCGGGACTTCTCCGTGGAGTTCGTCGCCAACAACGGGTCGTCGAAGACGCCCGCGCTCTACAACTTCGCCACGCTGTGGTCCGCGCTCGAGGGGTCGATCCTGCTGTGGACGCTCATCCTCGCCGGGTACACGGTCGCCGTCGTCCTCAAGTTCCGCAAGCGCCTCAGCGATCCGCTCGTCGCCTGGGCGATGCTCACCATGTTCGCGGTCGCGCTGTTCTTCTTCGGCCTGATGCTGGGCCCCGCCAACCCGTTCACGACGCTGGCGGTCCCGCCGCTCGACGGCCCGGGCCCCAACCCGCTGCTGCAGAACCACCCGC
>CAZCVS010000526.1:0-2058 GCA_964501845.1 uncultured Iamiaceae bacterium | reverse complement strand
TGGCTGAAATCGAGATCGGCATGGGCAAGACCGGGCGCCGGGCCTACGGGCTCGATGACCTCGCGCTCGTCCCGTCGCGCCGCACGCGAGACCCCGAGGACGTCGACCTGTCCTGGGAGATCGACGCGTTCCACTTCGATCTGCCGATCATGGCGTCGGCCATGGACAGCGTCGTGAGCCCGGCCAGCGCGGTGGCCATCGGTGAGCTCGGTGGCGTCGGCGTGCTGGCGCTCGAGGGGCTGTGGACCCGCTACGACGACCCGGAGGCGGTGCTCGATGAGATCGCCCGCCTGCCCGACGACCGGGCCACGGTGCGGCTCCAGGAGCTGTACGCGGAGCCGATCAAGCCCGAGCTGATCCGCGACCGCATCAAGGAGATCCGCGGCGCCGGAGTGACCTCCTGTGCGGCCATCACACCCCAGCGGCTGCCGGCCTTCGCCGACGCGCTGCTCGCCGCCGAGCTCGACCTGCTCGTCGTCCAGGGCTCGGTCGTATCCGCAGAGCACGTCACCAAGGACGGCGACCCGCTCAACCTCAAGACGTTCGTGCGGCGCTTCGACATCCCCGTGATCGTCGGCGGGTGCGCCAGCTACCAGGCCGCCAGCCACCTCATGCGCACCGGCGCCGCCGGCATCCTCGTCGGGGTCGGCTCGGGCGCCACGTCCACCACCCGCCGGGTCCTCGGCGTGGGCGCCGCGCAGGCCACCGCCATCGCCGATGCCCGCGCGGCCCGCATGCGCCACCTCGACGAGACCGGGGTCTACGTCCACCTCATCGCCGATGGCGGCATCGCCACCGGCGGCGACATCGCCAAGGCCGTCGCTTGCGGCGCTGACGCCGTCATGATCGGTGCCCCGCTCGCCGCGGCGTCCGACGCACCCGGGCGCGGCTGGCACTGGGGCCTCAACGGCGGCCACGCCGACCTGCCCCGCGCCGACCGAGTCCCTGCCCCTGCGGTCGGGACCCTGAGCGAGGTGCTCGTCGGGCCCGCGCACCGCAGCGACGGGCGGGCCAACCTCGCCGGCGGGCTGCAACGCTCCATGGCGTCGTGCGGCTACCGCACGCTCAAGGAGCTCCAGAAGGCCGAGCTCACCATCACCCCGGTGCACCCATGACCAACCCCGATCCTGTCGTCGCCGCCTCTTCGGAGACCGGGCCGATCCTCGTCGTCGACTTCGGCGCCCAGTACGCCCAGCTCATCGCCCGGCGCGTCCGCGAGGCCCACGTCTACAGCGAGATCGTCCCCCACACGATCACCGCGGCCGAGGTCGCGGCCCGCAACCCCGCCGGGATCATCTTCTCCGGTGGGCCCAAGTCGGTCCACGTCGAAGGCGCACCCGTCATCGATCCCGAGGTGTACGACCTCGGCACCCCCGTCTTGGGCATCTGCTACGGCGCCCAGCTCATCGCCCAGCAGCTGCCGGGCGGCGTGGTGGCCAACACCGGGACCGGCGAGTACGGCCGCACCGAGATGACCGTCACGGCTTCCGACGCCGTGGTGTTCGGCGGTGGCCAGCCGATCACCCAGCAGGTCTGGATGAGCCACTTCGACTCGATCTCGGTTCCGCCGGACGGGTTCTCGGTCACGGCCTCCACCCCTGCCGCGCCGGTCGCGGCCATGGAAGACGTGGCCCGCAAGATCCACGCCGTGCAGTTCCACCCGGAGGTCGTGCACACCCCCCACGGCCAAGCCGTGCTGGAGCACTGGCTCTACGACGTGTGCGGGTGCCCGCCAGCGTGGGTGATGAGCTCGGTCATCGACACCCAGGTCGACCTCATCCGCAAGCAGGTGGGCGACGCCCGAGTCATCTGCGCGCTCTCCGGCGGGGTCGACTCGGCGGTCGCTGCGGCACTGGTGCACAAGGCCATAGGACCCCAGCTGACCTGCGTGTTCGTCGACACCGGTCTCATGCGCCTGGGCGAGGGCGAGCAGGTCGTCGAGACGTTCCAGCGCCACCAGGGCATCGAGCTCATCCACGTCCGCGCCGCGGACCGCTACTTCGAGAAGCTGGCCGGGATCACCGATCCGGAGGACAAGCGCAAGGCCATCGGCGAGCT
>CAZCVS010000525.1:0-2068 GCA_964501845.1 uncultured Iamiaceae bacterium | reverse complement strand
TCCTCATCGACATGCCCCCCGGCACCGGCGACGTCCAGATGGGCGTGGCCAAGCTGGTCCCTCGCGCCGAGGTCGTCGTCGTCACCACCCCTGCGCTCGCCGCCCAGAAGGTGGCCATCCGGGCGGTGTCGATGGCCCGCAAGAGCTTCCTGCGGGTCGCCGGCGTCATCGAGAACATGAGCGCCTTCACCGACAACCACGGCGAGACCCACGCCCTGTTCGGCACCGGTGGCGGCCAGACCCTCGCCGACGACGCCGGCGTGCCGCTGCTCGGCCAGGTCCCCATCGAGCCCCTCGTCTCCTCCGGAGGCGACGCCGGAGAGCCCGAGGTCCTGGGCGACTCCCTCGCGGCCCAGGCGTTCCGCGACATCGCCGAGCGCCTCGTCACCGAGGCCGTGCCGCCGGCAGAGCTGGCCGGCTGCTCGGCCCGCATGATGGACGCCGCGCTCGCCGCCCTCGACGAGCAAGACGAGCGCGAGGCGAACGCCGTCTAGTCACCCGTGGATCTTGATGCCTCGGAGCGCTTCGGGGACCTGACCCACGACGCCGCGCTCGATCGAGGCGGGCGGTACTTCGCAGGCCTCGGGTTCGCCTGCTGAGGTCCAGTCCCGGCCCCGGAGGATCAGCCGGCAGCCCAGCTCGGTCTCGACCGACAGCGACTCGGCCAGCTCGTCGACCACGTCGAGCACCACGCCGTCGTCGTCCGGGTACTGGGTGCGGAGGTACTCCGGGGCGTAGACGACGACCCCCTCGACCTCGCCCACGGGCTCCTGGTCGGGGCCCGGCCAGAAGTCCTCGTACAGGAACGGGGCCGTGCTCTCGCAGCAGCCGGTCCCGATGGTGACCGTGAGGGTGCCCGCCCGCCGCTCGCCCATCTGCGCGATCACGGTGCGAGCTCGTTCGGTGGCGGTCACCTGCATGGCGCCAAGGCTACGAGAACGGTCGGGACACCGCTCCAGCCGCCTGGCTAGCGTGGCGCCATCCAAGAACGGGACCTCCAAGGCGTGATCGTGATCGTGGAGAACCCGTTCCGACCAAGGGAGTCCCCCCATGAAGTTCCGCTACCTCGCCGTCGCCGCGATGGCCCTGTTCCTGCCGGTGCTCGCCACCTCCTGTGGCGACGACAGCACCGGTGATCTCAGCGAGAGCGAGATCTCCAAGGAGTTCGTCGAAGCCGGCATCCCCAAGGAGCAGGCGGACTGCATGGCCGGCAAGGTCAAAGACGCCGACCTCACCGAGGACGAGCTCGAGGACTTCACCAAGAGCCAGGACGAGACCACCAAGGCCGGCAAGGCCCTGATGGCCGCCGTCACCGAGTGCATGTTGGCGGCCGCCGGGGAGTAGCCCCTCCCGCCGACTCGCCCACGCGTGAGCGCCCGGGTCCATCGGACCCGGGCGCTCCCCATTTTTCGGCCTCGGCGCAAGCGCCTCGATGGAGGCGCTAGATGTTGCCGCTCAGCGCCGAGAGGTGGATGTAGTTGTCGCGGGTGCCACCGGAGTTGGTGTGCACGTGCTTGACCTGCTGGTAGGCGCGCAGGCCGTTGATCCCGAGCTCCCGTCCGATGCCCGACTGCTTGTAGCCGCCGAAGGGGCGCTCTGGGCTGATCAGGTGGTAGTCGTTGATCCACACGGTGCCGGTCCGCATGCGGTTGGCGACCGACTTGGCCCGCTCCGGGTTGGTGGACTGCACGCCGCCGGCGAGGCCGTAGATGGAGTCGTTGGCGATGGCAATGGCCTCGTCGTCGGTCTCGTAGGGGATGACCGACAGCACCGGGCCGAAGATCTCCTCTTGGGCGATCTTGGCGGAGTTGGGGACCCCGGCGAAGATCGTCGGCGTGTAGAACGCGGCGGGGTCGAGGCCCTCGGCGAGCCCCTCGGGGCGCTGGCCGCCGCAGATCGGGTCGCCGACCTCGTCGCGGCCGAGCTGCACGTAGCGCTCGACGGTCTCGACCTGGCTGCGGCTCACGAGCGGGCCGAGGTCCGTCTCGAAGTCCATCTGGTTGCCGATGACGATCTTGCCGGCGCGGTCGACGAGCAGCGACAGGAACTCGTCGTAGATGCTCTTGTG
>CAZCVS010000524.1:0-2074 GCA_964501845.1 uncultured Iamiaceae bacterium | reverse complement strand
CATGCACAACGACTACGCCGACCGCAAGAACGGTCGCAAGCCCGTCGACTACTTCGACCCGGCGGCCGAGGAGCTCCTGGGCGACACCTACGGGCTGATGATCTACCAAGAGTCCGTGATGCGGGTCAGCCAGAAGTTCGCCGGGTTCACGCTGGCCGAGGCCGACAACCTCCGCAAGGCCTGCGGCAAGAAGAAGCCCGAGCTCATGGCGCTCGAGCGCGAGAAGTTCGTCAAAGGGTGCGAGGCCACCGGCTACGGCCACCTGGGCACGCCGCTGTTCGACAACATCGAGGGCTTCGCCAACTACGCCTTCAACAAGTCGCACTCGTTCGGCTACGGCGTGGTCACCTTCCAGACCGCTTACCTGAAGGCGCACTACCCGGTCGAGTACCTGGCCGCGCTGCTCACCAGCGTCAAGACCAACCTCGACAAGGCCGCGGTCTACCTCAACGAGTGCCGCACCATGAAGATCCCGGTGCTCGTGCCTGACGTCAACCGGTCGAAGTCGGACTTCGTGCCCGCCCACCTCGAGGACGGCACCGAGGTCATCCCGTTCGGGCTCTCGGCGGTGCGTAACGTGGGCGAGGGCCTCGTCGCCAAGATCGTCGAGGAGCGCACCGCCAACGGCCCCTTCACCGACTTCTACGAGTTCTGCGAGCGCGTTGACATGACCGTGCTCAACAAGAAGCTGCTGGAGTCGCTCATCAAGGCTGGCGGCTTCGACTCGGTGGGCCACCCCCGGCGGGGCCTGCTGGCGGTGTTCGAGCAGATCGTCGACCAGACCATCGCCCGCCGCAAGGAGCGGGACATGGGCGTCATGAGCCTGTTCGGCGATGTCGAGGTGGGCGCCGGCGGCTTCGACGAGAAGGCCAAGATCCCCGACCTGCACTTCGACAAGAAGGAGCAGCTCAAGTTCGAGAAGGAGATGCTCGGGCTCTACGTCTCGGACCACCCGCTGATGGGGGCCGAGGCCGCGCTGCGCCGCAAGACGGACCACACCATCGACGAGCTGGACGACCTGGAGGACGGGTCGATGCGCAGCATCGGCGGCGTCATCACCAACCTCCAGCGCAAGTGGACCAAGAAGGGCGACCTCATGGCGGTCTTCATCCTCGAAGACCTCCAGAGCTCCATCGAGGTGATGGTGTTCCCCAAGACCATGTCCGACATCGGCCACAAGCTCGCCGACGACGCGGTCATCGTGCTCAAGGGCCGCGTCGACAAGCGCGACGACGAGGCCAAGTTCATCGCCATGGACGTCGAGATCTTCGAGGGCATCACCGACGGGGCGCCGCCGCTTCGGCTCAAGGTGTCCACCGCCCGCCTCGACGAGCAGACGGTCGGAGACCTCAAGGCGCTGCTCGAGCGCTTCCCCGGCGAGTCGCAGGTGTTCCTGCACCTGGGCGAGAGCAAGGTCCTGCGCCTCCCGGACCAGTTCTGCGTCGACACCAACGGGGGCGTGGTCGCCGAACTGCTCGTGCTGCTCGGCCCTGGAGCGATCCTCTAGGTCACCCGCCCGTGGTGGTCGTGGTCAACGACGGGTCGTCCTCGTCGGTCACCTCGCCGGGCGACGGGTCAAAGATCTGGCGCTCGATGCGGACATCGGCCTGGTTGACGCCGCCGACGACGATGCGGTCGAGGGCCTGGAGCAGGTTGGTGCCCGCGTCGAAGTAGAGCACCGAGGCAGACAGCGGGACGGGCTTGTCGTTCTGGAGCGAGCGGAGGCCGGCGCCCCCGGTGGAGCCCTCGACCAGCAGGAGCGTGCCGTCACCCAGGTCGATCTCGTCGGTCTTGTGGCGGTGGCCGGCCAGCACGAGGGGGACGATGCCGCCGAGATCGTTGGCGACGACTGGGTCGTGGACAAGGGCGACGTCGATCTCCTGTTCCTCGAGGGCATGTTCAAGCTCCGAGGCGACGACCGGCGCTTCGTCCTCGGCCACCTGGCGTTGGTCGTCGCCGCTGCCGGCCTGGGACTTGTCGGGGGTGAAGCGGGGGTCGCCCTTGCCCCAGAACGTGAGGCCGTCGACGGTGGTGGTGTCGTCGTCGAGGACGATGGCGTTGGGCTGGGCGGCCA
>CAZCVS010000523.1:0-2097 GCA_964501845.1 uncultured Iamiaceae bacterium | reverse complement strand
GCCCAGCCGCAGACCATGGTGGGGCCGAAGCGGGGCTTGAACTCCTCGAACCGCGAACCGTCGACGGTGCGGGCGATCACGTCGCGGACGTCGACGGGGCTGCGCAGGTCCCGGCTCACCAGACCGAGGAGCTCCTCGGGATCGTGGAGCGGGTCGTCGGGGCTGAGCGTGGGCTCGGGGCCGGCCTTGCGCCAGTTGAGGTGCGACACGACCTCCCGGCACAGGCGGATGGCGTCCATCTCGTCCTCAGCGAAGTAGTCGCCGGTGCCGGACACCTCGGCGTGGAGCTGGGCGCCGCCGAGCGACTCGTCGTCGCTGTCCTCGCCCGTGGCCATCTTCACCAGCGGCGGGCCGGCGAGGAACACCTTCGACTGGTCCTTCACCACGATGGTGTAGTCCGACAGGCCAGGTTGGTACGCGCCGCCGGCGGTGGAGGAGCCGAACACGATGCACACCGTGGGGATGCGCAGCTTCGACAGCTCGATCATCTCGTAGAAGAAGCGGCCGGTCTCGGCGAAGTGGGTGGTCTGGGTCTTGCGCCCGCCGCCACCACCGCCACCGCCCATGCGCAGGTCGGCACCCGCCGACTCGACGAAGGAGACGTAGGGCATGTTGTTGTCGCGGGCGATCTCGATGGCCCGCATCCACTTCTTGCCCGCGTAGGGCGTGAGGGCGCCGGCGAGCACGGTGGGGTCGTTGCCCATGATCACGCACTCGACGCCGGCGATGACCCCGATGCCGACGACCATGCCGCCGCCCATGGTGTAGTCCGACTCGTAGCCGGCGAGGGCGCTGATCTCGAGGAACGGCGAGTCGGGGTCCAGCGCGTTGGCGATGCGCTCGCGGATCGGGAGCTTGCCCCGGCCGCGGAGGCGCTCGGTGCGCTCCGGGCCGCCGCCCGCCTCGGCCTCGGCGAGCAGCGTGTCGATCACCTCAAGCTGCTCGACCATGTCGGCGCGGTTGCGGGTGAACTGCTCGCTCCCGGTGTCGACGGTGGAAGACAGCGGTGGGGCTAGCAGGGTTCGCGCCATGGGAGAGGACGTTACCGCAGCCCGACACGGCATGCGGTAACATCCAGCCCTCACCATTACCCCACCTCTGCGAACTTCGTAGGTGAGAGCTCCTGCTCGGGCGCTCTGGCATACGAAGTTCGGACGGGCGGGCAGGGATCGCTCGAACGGACAAGGATCACACCCATGAAGAACGACATCACCGAGATGCTCGGCATCGACGTCCCGATCTTCGCCTTCAGCCACTGCCGCGACGTGGTGGCGGCGGTGTCGCGCGCTGGAGGCCTGGGCGTGCTGGGCGCGGTGGCGCACAGCCCCGAGCAGCTCGAGATCGACATCAACTGGATCGAGGCCGAGGTCGGCGACAAGCCCTACGGCGTCGACCTCATCATCCCGGCCAAGTACGCGGGCGACGAGGACGGCGGGTTCACCATGGCCGACGTCGCCAACCTCATCCCCGGCGAGTACTGGGAGTACGTCGACGAGATCCTGGCTCGCTACGACGTGCCGCCCATGCCGGCGGACGAGGGCGGCGTGGTGTTCGGCATCGGCGGCGACACTCCGCTCCCCTTCTCCGAGAAGGCGTCGGGCCCGCAGCTCGAGATCGCCCTCGCCCACAAGACCGCGTTCGTGGCCAACGCGCTGGGCTCCCCGCCGCAGCACATGATCGACCGCTGCAAGGAGGAGGGCCGCCTGGTGGGTGCCCTCGCCGGCAAGGCCGTGCATGCGGAGCGCCACGTGAACGCCGGGGTCGACATCATCGTCGCCCAGGGCGGCGAGGCCGGGGGCCACACCGGAGAGATCGGCTCGATGGTCCTCATCCCCGAGGTGGTCGACGCCGTCGCTCCCGTGCCCGTGCTCGGTGCCGGCGGCATCGGCCGGGGCCGCCAGATGGCCGCAGCCATGGCGCTGGGTGCCCAGGGTGTGTGGTGCGGCTCGGTCTGGCTGACCACCGAGGAGGCGGAGACGCACCCGGCGGTCAAGGAGAAGATGCTCAAGGCCACCTCGGCCGACACCGTCCGCTCCCGCTCGCGCACCGGCAAGCCCGCCCGCCAGCTGAAGTCGGCGTGGACCGAGGAGTGGGACA
>CAZCVS010000522.1:0-2100 GCA_964501845.1 uncultured Iamiaceae bacterium | reverse complement strand
CCGACGGAGACCTCGAGGTGGCTGCCGGCGGCGAGCTTGTCGAGGTGGTGGCGGGCCACGTTGGGGTGCAGGTCGAAGCGGTCGGCCACCTCGCCGGCGGTGACTCCCTCGGGGTGCTCGTGGGCGAACAGGTAGATCTGGCGCCGGGTGGGGTCGCCGAACGCCGAGGTGATGGCGGTGACGGCCGAAGAGAACTCGGTGGGACTAAGGGTCTCGCGGGTCACGTCGGTATTCTACCTATGCGCATAGGGGAAATCCCTGGGCGCTGGAACCGAACCGAAACCCCGAGGACCCGCTGTGCCCACCGAAGCCGAGATCATCGAGGCGCTCCGCCCCGTCGAAGACCCGGAGCTGCACCGCAGCATCGTCGACCTCGGGATGGTGAAGGAGGTCGCCCAGGCCGGCACCAACGTGCGGGTGATGATCGCCCTCACCACGCCGGGCTGCCCGCTCAAGAACGAGATCAACACTCGGGTGCGCAGCGCCGTGATGGATCTCGGCGGCGTCGAGGAGGTGCAGGTCGACTTCACGGCGATGACATCCGACGAGCTCGCCGCTCTGCGCCAGGAGCTCCACGGCGATCCGGCCTCCACCGCCGGGTCGCAGCCGGCACACGGCCATGCCGAGGGCCGCGCCATCCCGTTCTCCGAGGCCGGCTCCAAGACCCGCGTCCTGCTCATCGCGTCGGGCAAGGGCGGCGTGGGCAAGTCGTCGGTGTCCACCAACCTCGCCATCTCGCTCGCCAACCGCGGCAAGAAGGTGGCGCTCGTCGACGCCGACGTGTGGGGCTTCTCGATCCCGCGCATGCTCGGGATCCAGCACCCCCCGCAGGTCATCGACTCCATGCTCATCCCGCCGGAGGCGCACGGCGTCCGCTGCATCTCGATGGGCTTCTTCGCCGAGGAGGACCAGGCCGTCATCTGGCGGGGGCCGATGCTCCACAAGGCGCTCGAGCAGTTCCTGACCGACGTCTTCTGGGATGATCCCGACTACCTGCTGATCGACCTGCCCCCGGGCACGGGCGACATCTCCATCTCCATCGCCCAGTTCCTGCCCCGGGCCGAGGTCCTCGTGGTGACGACCCCGCAGCCGGCGGCCCAGCGCGTCGCCCAGCGGGCGGCGGCGATGGCCGAGAAGGTCAACCTCCAGGTCCGCGGCGTCATCGAGAACATGTCGTGGTTCACCGGCGACGACGGCCAGCGCTACGAGATCTTCGGCGCGGGTGGCGGCCAGGAGCTCGCCGACAAGCTCGACGTCGCGCTCATCGGCAAGATCCCGCTCCTCCAGGACCTGCGCGAGGGCTCCGACGAGGGCAAGCCGGTCTCGGCCATCGACCCCGACGGCGAGGCTGGCCGGGCGTTCGCCGCCATCGCCCAAGAGGTCGACGTGACCCTCGCCCCCAAGCGCCGCTACAACGCCGGCCTGAAGCTCATCGACAGCTGATCGACCCCCGCAGCCACCAGCCGCGCCTGCGGCTGGCGGTCGAGGGTCAGGTGGGTGCCGTCGGCGAGCCAGATGCGGGGGACGCTGCCCGGCGCCTTGTAGCCGTCGACCCCGATCACCTCGTGGAGCGGGACCGTCCCCTCGCGGCGCAGCGTCTGCCAGTGCACGCCGTCGTCGTCGACCGACACCCAGCGCAGGCCGCCGAGGTGGTCGGAGCGGGTGACCACGAACGCGGCGGCACCGAGGTACAGCAGCGGCGTGAGCGCGGTGACGTGCAGGGCTCGAGCGGCCAGGACCACGAGGGGCAGCAGGATCAGCCCGGCGAGGACCATCGACCCCCAGGGTTCGAGCGGCTCGCGGATCCACACGGCGGGGTGGGGCCGGTGGCCCCGGCGCTTCACTGCGGCCACGACCGCGACCAGCAGCGCGGCCGCCGCGACGATCGCGGCGACGACGGTGAACCCGACGAGCTCGGGCGGGATGGTGGCTCCGGGAGCGGAAGACATGGCCCGTGTCCATCGGCCGATGGCGGGTTCCTCGTGAGGGGAGTCGGGGGCGCAGCCCCTACGATGACCGCCGGATCACCGACCCTTCAGGAGACGCAGGCCGTGGACGTTCGCATCGGAGTCAGCCAGACCGCCAAGGAGCTCGACGTCG
>CAZCVS010000521.1:0-2101 GCA_964501845.1 uncultured Iamiaceae bacterium | reverse complement strand
GGCCGCTACGGCCGCAACGCCATGGTCCAGGGCGCCGCCGCCGAGCTGTTCAAGGTGTGGGCCGTGACCGTCCGCGCCCGCGGCAGGGCGGTCGGCGCCACCGTCGTGCTCTGCCTCCACGACGAGCTGCTCGTCCACGTCCCGATCGAGCACGCGGAAGCCGCATCGGCCCTGGTCGACGCGGCCCTCCAGGAGGCCGCGGCGCGCTGGGCCCCCGACCGCACCGTCCGCTTCCTCGCCGAGACCTCGATCATCCCCACCTGGGCCGACGCCAAGCCCTGACCGCCACCAACGGCCGAAGTTGGTGTGCGAACCGTCGCTCTCCGTCGATTCACACACCAACTTCGGTTGTGTGTGCGGGGGGAGCGGATCAGGGCCAGGGCTTGGTGGCGTAGGTCTCGCGGAGCTTGAACTTCAGGATCTTGCGGAGGGTCTCGTTGCGGGGGAGGGCGTCCACCACCTCGAGCTGCTCGGGGGTCTTGAACCGGGCCAGCTGGTGCTCGCCGAGGTAGGCCACCATCTCGTCGAAGGTCAGGTCGTCGTCGGGAGAGGCGTCGGCGACGCGCTCGACGACGGCGCACACCCGCTCGCCGCGCTCGCGGTCGGCCAGACCGATCACGGCGACGTCACCCACCTTGGGGTGGGCGTAGAGGAGGTTCTCGATCTCCGCGGCGGAGATGTTCTCGCCCTTGCGGATGATCACGTCCTTGAGCCGGCCAGTGAGCACCACGTGGCCGTCGGGACGGATGTGGCCGAGGTCCCCGGTGCGGAACCAGCCGTCCTCGTCGAACGCCTCGGCGGTGGCGGCGGCGTCGGTGTAGCCCTGGAACACCATCGGGCCCTTCAGGCGGACCTCGCCGTCCTCGTCGGGACCGCCGACCGTGCCGTCGTCCTTCACGATCCGCATCTCCAGCCCGACCACCGGCTTGCCGACCGTGTTGGCCAGCTGCTCGTCGGTGTCGTGCGGGGAGCCCTCGCAGATCATCGGGCACTCGGTCATGCCGTAGCCGTGGCAGGTCTTGACCCCGAACTCCCGCTTGATCTCCTCGTAGATCTCGGGCGGCATGGGGGCGCCGCCACCGGACATCTTGCGCAGCGTCGGGATGATCGGCGTGTCGGGGTCCTTGCGCTGCTCGGCCAGGTACATCTGGTAGAACGCGGTGCCCCCGCCGACCATGGTGACGCCGTTGGCGGCCAGCACCGGGATCGCGGTGGCGGGCACGAAGGCCTCGAACAGCACGGCCGGGAAGCCGGCGATGAGCATGGTCCCGAAGTAGTCCGGCCCCGCGATGTGGCTGAACGGGAAGGCGATGGAGCCGACGTCGTCTCCGCTCATGTCGAGCGCGACGGCCAGACCGTTGGCGCCGGTGATGAGCGTGCGGTCGGTGTGGCGCACGCCCTTCGGGTCCGATGTGGTGCCGGAGGTGAAGTAGATCCAGCGGACCTCGTTGCCATCGGTGGGCGCGGGCACGTCGGTGAGGCGGGCGGGGTCGCCGTCGGGCAGGTCGGCGAACACGTCGATGACCGTGGGCTTGTCGGGCAGGTCGGCGATGAGCTCGTCGACCATGGCGGAGAAGTCGAAGCCGTTCCACGTGCCGGGCGTGAGCACGAACTCGGCGTTGGTCGCCCGGATCGCGTACCCGACCTCCTTGTGCCGGTAGAAGTGCAGGATCGGGTTCTGGATGGCGCCGAGGCGGGCCAGGGCGAAGCTGGCGATCACCGTCTCGAACCGGTTGGGCAGCTCCCAGGTGACCCGGGTGCCGGCCTGCACGCCCAGCGCGGCGAAGCCCGAGGCGGCCCGCTCGGCGCGGTCGCGGAACTCCTGGCAGGTGAGCCTGCGGCCCGACTCGTCGATGAGGAGGAGGGCATCGGGCGTGGCGGCCGCCCGCCGCTCCACCAGCTCCCACAGCGTGGCGGCGTCGTCGAAGTTCTCGGTCACGTTCGTCCCCTGGCAGTCGTGCTCGTGAGCATGTTTCTGATGGACCGTCAGGGAATCTAGACCGGACCGCCCAACCCCGCCGCCGGATCCCCAACCCCTCCCGAACTTCGTAGGTGAGAGCGCCGAATCCGGAGCTGTGACCTACGAAGTTCGGGGGAGGGG
>CAZCVS010000520.1:0-2102 GCA_964501845.1 uncultured Iamiaceae bacterium | reverse complement strand
CTCGGCGTTGGGACGGGATGCGCTGGATCTTCCGGAGCGGCTGGTTCTGCCGATAGCGCTGCTGCGCCTTGCGCTTCGACGAGGAGCGTGGCGGGCGGACTTCGTCATCGGAGTACATGTGACCTCGTTCGTGCCATGGGCAGGGGCGGAGGGGAGACCCTCGAAGGGAGGCCGGCATCCGGCGAAGCTCTGCCCACATCCTCCTCCTGGGGTCTGACAGTTGGGCCAGGCTGTCCCGGTCCGGGGTTCAGCTCCGGGTCTGACCCTGGGTCTGACTGGCGAGATGCCTCGCGGATGATCTGTCGATCCGGCCGCCTGGGCCCCGGACGCGCACCAGCCGGTCGGACGAACGTGACCTCATAGGAGCGTTGGTCTTGCACACCAACTGTCTTGTCCGTCGTTCCGGCTGATGGTGCTCCCGAACTCTCACGAACCAGGAGCAGCTCCACGATGTCACCAACCCAGCCAGAAGTCATCCTCGGGGTCGACACGCACGCCGACACCCACACGGCCGCCGCCCTCAGCCCGATCGGCGAAGTCATCGAGGTCGCCGAGTTCCCAGCGACGGCCGCGGGCTACCGCCAGCTGCTGCGCTGGGCGCGCCAGCACGGCGGCGTCGAGCGGGCCGGCGTGGAGGGAACCGGCGCTTACGGGGCCGGGCTCGCCCGGCACCTCGCCGACGCCGGCGTGGCCGTGCTCGAGGTCAACCGCCCGAACCGCCAGCAGCGCCGCCGCCACGGCAAGTCCGACCCCGCTGATGCTGTTGCCGCCGCCAGAGCGGTGCTTTCAGGCGAAGCCGACGCCACACCCAAAGACACCTCCGGGCTGGTGGAGGCGGTCCGCATGCTGCACCTGACCAGGCGATCGGCGGTCAAGGCAAAGACCCAGGCGGGCAACCAGATCAAGGATCTGATCGTCACCGCGCCGGAGCCGATCCGCACCGAGCTGCGCTCGCTGACAACGACCCAGCGCGTCCGCAAGGCCGCGAAGTGGCGACCAGGCAGCATCGACGGGCCCGCCGCCGCGACCCGCCACGCCATCCGGATCCTCGCCCGGCGATGGATCGCGCTCCACGAGGAGATCAAGGCCACCGAGGCCGAGCTCTGGCCATTGCTGCAGCAGCTCGCTCCGACGCTGCTCGCCGAGCCCGGCGTCGGCCTCGACGTCGCCGCCAAGCTCATCGTCGCCGCCGGCCAGAACCCCGAGCGACTGCGCAGCGAAGCCTCGTTCGCCTCCCTCTGCGGGACCAGCCCGGTCGACGCGTCATCGGGCAAGCACTCACGCCACCGGCTCAACCGAGGAGGCAACCGCCAAGCCAACAACGCGCTCCACACCGTCGTGCTCTACCGAACGAGACGATGCCCCGAAACCCTCGACTACATCGAGCGCCGCCGAGCCGAGAACAAGACCGACCGTGAGATCTGGCGATGCCTCAAACGAGCCCTCGCACGCCGCTTCCACCACATCCTCATCAACGACCTCGCCACGCCGTTGACATAGGAGCCTCAGCCCGACGTCGCCGCTGCGCCGGTGGTCGCTCGGATCGCCCGACACTCCTTCGTCGTGCTTACGCGGCGAATCGACGTCGATTCGCCGCGTAAGCCTGTTGCTCGGGAGTGGGGGAGGTGCCGAGTCGGTAGCGTCGAGGCGGCCGGAGGTCTGCCGCCTCCGGCGCACGTCGGACCCAGGAGTGATGATGCAGCAGTACGACCAGCTCTACATCGACGGCCGCTGGGTCGATCCGCACGGAACCGGCACCATCGAGGTGATCAACGCCTCCACCGAGGAGGTGATGGGATCGATCCCCGAGGGGGATGCCACAGACGTCGACCGGGCCGTCGCCGCGGCAGCAGCGGCGTTTGCCGGCTGGGCCGCCACCACGCCGAGCGACCGGGCGAAGTACGTCCAAGCCTTGGCGGAGGGCATCGGCGCCCGCAGCGAGGAGCTGGCTGCCACCATCTGCGGCGAGGTGGGCATGCCGATGTTCCTCTCCAAGCGCATCCAAGCTGGGCTGCCCCAGGTGGTCGCCGGCAGCTATCCGGCCATCGTCGAGGACTTCACCTGGGAGGAGACCATTGGCAGCTCGCTGGTCGTGAAGGAGC
>CAZCVS010000519.1:0-2120 GCA_964501845.1 uncultured Iamiaceae bacterium | reverse complement strand
TCCTTGAACTGGGTCATGCGGGACAGCTCGCCGTACGACGCCGTGCACTCCATGATCCACGCCAGCTCCGAGTGCTCGTGCACGTGGCTCTGCACGAACAGGGTGCACACCTCGGGATCGAGGCCGATGGCGAGGAGGATCTGCGCCAGGCGCAGGGACGTGTCGCGCAGCTCAGCGGGATCCTGCGGCACCGTGAGGGCGTGGAGGTCCACGACGCAGTAGACGCTGTCGGCCCGGTGCTGGTCGTCGACCCACTGCAGCAGCGCCCCGAGCACGTTGCCGAGGTGGACGTTGCCGGTCGGCTTGATGCCGGAGAACACGCGGGTCATGTTCGCGACGCTACGAGCCAAATGGCCCCTGGACGAAACCACACCCGTGTAACTACCCTGTGACCGTGGCCTACGACGTGCAGACCGAAGTCTTCGACGGCCCGTTCGACCTTCTCTTGCACCTCATCTTGAACCAGCAGGTGGAGCTGTACGAGATCTCGCTCACCCTGATCATCGACGCCTACCTGGCCGAGCTGGACCGCATGGAGACGCTCGACCTCGACGTGGCCACGGAGTTCCTGCTCATCGCGGCCACGCTGGTGGAGCTCAAGACCCGCCGCCTGTTGCCCGACGACGTCGACCTCGACCTCGACGACGAGCTGGCGCTGTGGGAGGAGCGGGACCTGTTGTTGGCCCGCCTCGTCGAGTGCAAGACCTTCAAGGACGCCGCCAAGCTCCTCCAGGCCCTCGCCGACGCAGCCGGCCGCTCGTTCCCTCGCACCGCGGGGCTCGACGACCGCTACCTGGACCTGGCTCCCGACCTCCTCGCCGGCGTCAGCCCCACCGACCTGCGCGCCGCGTTCTTCCGGGCCATCGAGCCCAAGCCCGTCCCGACCGTCGACCTGGACCACGTCGCGCCCTCGAAGCTCAGCGTCACCGAAGCGGTCCAGGAGCTGGCCGACGAGCTGCCTCGGGCCGGGGTCATCACCTTCCGGGCGCTGACGGACTCCTTCGTCGAGCGCCTCGAGGTCGTCATCCGGTTCCTGGCTGTCCTCGAGCTGTACAAGCAGGGCATGATCGACCTGGATCAGCCCACCACCTTCGGTGACCTCACCATCACCTGGGTGGGTGGCGAGTCCGATGAGGACCGCTCCGTCCTGGCCGGCGTCGCCGCTCGGGTCGACACGTACGAGGGATAGAAGTCGTGGCCAGCCCCGAAGCATCCAGGTTGTCGGCCGACTCGGCGCGGGCCATCGAGGCCATCTTGATGGTCGCCCAGGAGCCGGTCGACCCGCACCTCCTGGCCCAGCTGCTCGAGATCGCCCCCGCGCTGGTCGAGGAGCTGTGCGCCGGGCTGCAGGCGCAGTACGAGGAGCAGGACCGAGGCTTCGTCCTGGTGAAGGTGGCCGGCGGCTACCGGTTCCAGAGCCACGCGGACCTCGCGGCCTACGTGGAGCGCTTCGCCCTCGAGGGCCAGAGCGCCCGCCTGTCGTCGGCGGCCCTGGAGACGCTGGCCATCGTCGCCTACAAGCAGCCGCTGTCGCGGGCGCAGATCGCGGCCATCCGGGGCGTCAACGTCGACGGCGTGATGCGTACGCTCCACCAGCGCGGCTACGTCGAGGAGATCGGGCGCGACAGCGGGCCCGGCCAGGCGGCCCTGTTCGGCACCAGCAAGGAGTTCCTCGAGCGCATGGGCCTCGACCGCATCGAGGACCTGCCCGCCATCGCCGACCTCTTCCCGTCGGCCGAGATCATGGAGGCGCTCGAGCACACGCTGCGCGCCGCCCGTCCCGAGGAGGAGGCCGCACCGCCCGCCGAGCTCCCGCTCGACCCGCAGGCCCCCGACCCCGAAGCGGCGGAGCCGGTCATCTCACCGGCAACCATCGCCCCCGCCACCATCGACCCGGCGCTGCTGGCCCTGTCCGACGATGACTTCCCCGAGCCCGAGCCACCGGCCTGGGCCGTGGACCCAGCGCCCCCGGCTGCCCCGGTCGATCAGTCGGTCGACATCGACGGGGACGGCGAGCCCGACCTCACGGTCGACCCCTGATGGACGGCTCTCCGGAGGGGCACCCCGACGGCGAGCGGCTGCAGAAGGTGCTGGCCCGCGTCGGGCTCGGCAGCCGCCGG
>CAZCVS010000518.1:0-2123 GCA_964501845.1 uncultured Iamiaceae bacterium | reverse complement strand
CCGCGAGCTCTCGGGCCAGGAGTACGTCGACGAGTACGCCAACAAGAAGAAGGCGGCTGCCCCTGCCCCCGAGCCGGTCGCTGCGGTCAACGGCAGCTCGGCCCCGTCGGTCAACGGCCACGGCCAGCCGGCTGCGGCTCCTGCGCAGGAATCCGCTGAGGACCGCGACGACAGCGCCTTCGTCGAGAGCACCAAGGCCCGCTCCTCGGCCGACGCCCTCAAGACGCCCATTCGCCGTTCTTCCGTCTGAGGGCGCTCGCCTACGCTCGGCGCCATGGCCGACATCACGATCAAGCTGCCCGACGGACGTGCCCGGGAGGTCCCCGCCGGCACCACCGTGGGCGGGCTGGCGGCGGCCATCGCCCGCGGCCTGGCCAAGAAGGCCGTGATCGGCTCGGTCAACGGCATCGAGCGGGACCTGGTGTGGGAGCTGGCCGACGGCGACGAGGTCGCCATCATCACGGCGGACTCGGAACGGGGCCTGTTCACCATCCGCCACTCCACCACCCACGTGATGGCCCAGGCGGTCCTCGACCTGTTCCCCGGCGCCACCTTCGCCATCGGCCCACCGGTCGAGAACGGCTTCTACTACGACTTCGAGCTGCCGCCAGGGCCCGACGGCAAGCCCGGCACGTTCGTGCCCGAGGACCTCGAACGCATCGAGGCCCGCATGCGCGAGATCCTCGCCGAGTCCCAGCCGTTCGTCCGCGACGAGCTCACCAGCGAGCGCGCCCGGGAGGTGTTCGCCGACCACCGCTTCAAGCTGGAGATCATCGACGGCGAGGCCGACGACCCCACCTCGGCCACGGAGTCGGGCCTGGTCCGCACCTACGAGAACCCGCCGGCCACGCCGTCGCCCAACCCGCCGTTCCACGGCTACCCCGGCTTCATCGACCTGTGCCGCGGGCCTCACGTCCCCAGCACCAAGACGTTCCTCGGCCACTTCAAGCTGATGCGCGTCGCGGGCGCGTACTGGCGCGGCGACGAGCGCAAGCCGATGCTCCAGCGCATCTACGGCACGGCGTGGGCCACCAAGGCCGAGCTCGACGAGCACCTCCACCAGCTCGAGGAGGCGGCCAAGCGCGACCACCGCCGGCTCGCCACGGACCTCGACCTGCTCAGCTTCCCCGAGGAGCTCGGCGGCGGCCTCGCCGTCTGGCACCCCAAGGGCGGCATCGTCCGCAAGCTCATGGAGGACTACTCCCGGGCGCGCCACGCCAAGGGCGGCTACGAGTTCGTCTACACGCCCAACATCGCCAACGGGAAGCTGTTCGAGGCGTCCGGCCACCTCGGCTTCTACAAGGACGGGATGTACCCGCCCATGGAGATGGACAACGGCGAGTACTACCCGAAGCCCATGAACTGCCCGGGTCACAACCTGATCTTCGGCTCGCGCCAGCGGTCCTACCGGGAGCTGCCGCTGCGCCTCTTCGAGCTGGGCACGGTCTACCGCTACGAGAAGTCCGGCACGCTCCACGGCCTCATGCGGATCCGCGGCTTCACCCAGGACGACAGCCACATCTACTGCACGCCCGAGCAGGCCCACGACGAGATCCGCAGCCTCCTCGGCTTCGTGCTCTCGGTCTTGCGGGCCTTCGGGTTCGAGCAGTTCGAGGCCAACCTCTCGACGCGCCCCGCCAAGGCCGAGACGGTCGGCACCGACGAGGGCTGGGCCACGGCCACGGAGAACCTCCGCGCCGCGCTGGAGGCCGAGGGCCTCGACTACGAGGTCGACGAGGGCGGCGGCGCGTTCTACGGCCCCAAGATCGACGTGAAGATCAAAGACGCCATCGGCCGCACCTGGCAGCTGTCGACCATCCAGTACGACTTCAACATGGCCGACCGCATGGGCCTGGAGTACGTCGGCGAGGACGGCGCCCGCCACACGCCGGTCATGTTGCACCGCGCCCTGTTCGGCTCCATCGAGCGGTTCTTCGGCGTGCTCCTCGAGCACTACGCCGGCGCCTTCCCCACGTGGCTCGCCCCGGTCCAGGTGCGGGTGCTGCCGGTCCGTGACGACCACGACGACTACGCCCGCGAGGTCGTCGACGAGCTCCAGGCCGTCGGCCTCCGGGTCGACTGGGTCGACGCGTCCGAGAAGCTCGGCAACCGCATCCGCAAGG
>CAZCVS010000517.1:0-2123 GCA_964501845.1 uncultured Iamiaceae bacterium | reverse complement strand
AAGGGCCCCGACCACCACGTCGACGAGGTCCGCCTCCGCCGCATCTGACCGGCCCGCTCGCCAGCAGCGGATCCCTCGTGCTGGTAGCCATGGGCCATGGCCGACCTCGCGACCTCGACCGCCGTCGGAACCGTGGCGTCGTGCTGGCGCTATCCGGTGAAGTCGCTCCAGGGGTCGACGGCCGATGCGCTGGTCGTCGACGCCGCGGGCGTCGGAGGTGACCGGGCGCACGCCCTCATCGACCCGGCCACTGGGCACCTGCTCTCGGCCAAGCGGGTGTCGGCGCTCCTCCAAGCCGCCGCCGGCGACGAGCGGATCACGCTGCCAGACGGACAGGTCCTGCGCTACGACGACCCGTCCCTCGACGCCGCGCTCTCGGCCTGGCTCGACCGACCGGTGCACCTGGCCACGCTCGATGAGGCCGGCGAGCGCTCCTACGAGATGACCTTCGACCCACCCGACGATGACGCCGAGTACTACGAGATCCCCGCGCCGCCCGGCTCGTTCCTCGACCTGGCGCCCGTGCACGTGGTCTCCCTTGCCACGCTCGCCGGTTGCGCCGAGGCCCGCCCCGACCTGGACTGGAACGTCCGGCGCTTCCGCCCGAACCTCGTCCTCGACCTCGGTCTTCCCGCCTTCGGTGAGCAGGACTGGGTCGGCGGACACGTCACGGTGGGCGATGTGGTCCTCGCCGTGGACAGCCCCACCGTCCGTTGCGCCATGCCGCTGCGGGCCCAGCCGGGCGGAATCGAACGAGAGCCCCAGCTGTTCAAGGCCATGTCGGAGCTGAACGAGGCGTTCCCCAACCACCTCGGCCTGTACTGCTCGGTGGTCGAGCCCGGCACCGTCACCGTCGGCGACACCGTCTCGGTGCTCGGATGACCGCCCGAACCTGGACCCGCCGATCGCTGCCCGCCGGCGGCCTCGCGGTCGCCGTCACCGCCTGCAGCAGCGGCGGGAGCACCGACGAGGGCGGCTCGGACGCCGACGCCCGGCCGTCGGGCGCGACCGACGGCCGGCCGCCCTCGGAGCCCGCCGCCCCCGGCGAGTCCACGTCGTTCACCGCGGCGGACTTCGACGACCTCGGCGCCTGCCAGCTCACGCCGGAGCAGACCGCCGGGCCCTTCCCCCTCGACGAGCAGTTCGACCGGCGGGACATCACCGAGGGCTCACCCGGCACGCCCCTGCGCCTCGGCTTCCGCGTGGTCGACGAGGCGTGTGCGGCCATCGCCGGTGCCGCCGTCGAGGTGTGGCACGCCGACGCCACCGGCGACTACTCGGCCTTCACCGACAACGGCGGCGGCAAGGACGAAGCCGAGGGCACCACGTTCCTGCGGGGAACCCAGACGGCCGGCGACGACGGGATCGTGGAGTTCGCGACCATCTACCCGGGGTGGTACACGGGCCGGGCGTCCACATCCACCTCCGCGTGCACGTCGGCGGCGGAATCGTGCTCACCAGCCAGGTGTACTTCGACCAGGTGCTCACCGAGGCCGTGTACGAGGATGCGCCCTACGCCGAGTTCGGCCCGCCCGACACCTCGTGGGACGACGACGGCATCGCCGGTGACCCGAGGCCGACGGCACCGCGCTGATGCTCGAGCGCGCCGACGGCGCGGTGACCGGCCTGCTCAACCTGAGCGTGCCGGGCTGACCCGAGAGCCCGCGCAGGAGGCCGGTCAGCCGACCGAGCCCTCCATCTGGAGCTCGATGAGGCGGGACCACTCGACGGCGTACTCCATCGGGAGGGTCTTGGTGACCGGCTCGATGAAGCCGTTGACGACCATGCCCATGGCCTGGTCCTCCGACAGCCCGCGGCTCATCAGGTAGAAGAGCTGCTCGTCGGCGACCTTCGAGACGGTGGCCTCGTGGCCGATGACGGCGTCGCGCGCACCGACCTCCATGTAGGGGTAGGTGTCGGAGACCGAGATGTCGTCGAGGATGAGAGCGTCGCACTGGACGTGGCTCTTGCAGCCGTAGGCGTCGTCCTCGACCCGGATGAGGCCGCGGTAGCTGGTGCGGCCGCCGTCCTTGGAGATGGACTTCGACACGATCTTGGAGGTGGTCTCCGGGGCGGCGTGGACCATCTTGGAGCCGGTGTCTTGGTGCTGGCCCTCACCGGCG
>CAZCVS010000516.1:0-2140 GCA_964501845.1 uncultured Iamiaceae bacterium | reverse complement strand
CGATGATCTCGATCGGGTACATGTCGACCCGGTCGTCGAAGAACACCCGCACGTCGTCGGGGCCGTACTTCACCTCGAGGTAGTTGCCGACGAAGTCCCGGGTGACGACCCGGTCATCGAGGTCGAGCAGGCCGTTCTCCCGCATCCAGGCCACCGACGCCACCGGGTAGTCCGACAGGTCGACATCGTCTTGTCGGGTCACGCCGCCGACCGCGACCAGGACGAACAGCGCGAGCAGCGCCACCTGGACCGGGCGCAGGATCCTCCGGGGCGTGCGTCCATCGAGGGAGCCGAGGCCGTGGGCGCCCGCGGCCATGGCCGGGACCAGGATGAGGCTGGCGTGGACGATGTTGCGGCTGGCCTGGAACGACAGGGCGCCGAACACCAGCACGGGCAGGATGGCCCGCCACCGCCGGCAGCGCCACAGCACCAGGATCGCGGCGATGACCAGCTGGAAGAGGAACATCTTCTCCGCGGAACCATCGAAGGTGGGCGGCTTCCACTCAGCCGTGTGGCGGAAGGCCTCGCGGCGCTCCAACAGCTGGGCCGGGAACACGAGCAGCCGCCAGCCGACCGGGCTGAGCAGCCCGCCCAGCGCGGTGCCGAGTGCCGTCCAGCCGAGGACGCGCAGTTCGACCGTCGGGCGCTCACGGTCGAGCAGCCGTCCGACCAGCATCACGCCGATGGCGGCGAACGCCATGGGAAACGATCCGTGCACGTTGACCCAGAGCCACATGACGGGCACCAGCCACCTCGGGTCGAGCCGGTCCTCGAGGGCGAAGAGGACGGCCATGAGGAGGGGGAGGCTGAAGATCAGCGGCCGCTCCACCCAGTAGGCGGAGCCGACGGCGATCACCGGGACCACCACCAGCAGTCGCCCGAGCAGGCTCTGGGCCGAGCTGGTCAGACGCCACACGAGCTGCGTGAGCGCGACGCAGCAGGCGGCGATCAGGACCCGGATGCCGGTGAGGCCGGCCACCTGCTCGATGCCGGCGAAGATCGCACTGGCTCCCCAGCTCTGGACCGTCCAGGCCACACCGGGGGCGCTGAACGAGTAGGGGTCCGAGCGGGGGACGCCGTCGTCGAGGATCAGCCGCCCGGTGGCCAGGTGGGTGAAGAAGCTGTTGTCGAACAGCGGTGCCAGGCCGATGCGCAGGCCCACGAGGGCGAGCAGGATCGCGATGATCGTGTTGAGGGACGGCCCCGACTCGGCACCAGCGGCCTCCCCGTGCTCACGGGCCTCGCCTCCCGCACCTACCCGTTCGCCCGTCTCGGGACGCGGGTCATCGACAGCATCCACGCTCGTCAGCATGACCGCTCGGTCAGAACGTCTCTCTGATGTTGATGATGGCTGGGCCGATCACCACGACGAACAGCGCCGGGAACACGCAGAACACCATCGGGATCATCATCTTCACCGGTGCCTTCTGCGCCTTCTCCTGTGCCATCTGGCGGCGCTTGATGCGCATCTCGTCGGCTTGGGCCCGCAGCACCCGGCCGATCGACACGCCGAACGTGTCCGCCTGGAGGATCGCGAGCACGAACGAGCGCAGTTCGGGCACGTCGGTCCGCTTCTCCATGGCCCGCATGGCCTGGGCTCGACTGGCACCGGCCCGCACCTCGCCCAGCATCCGCGCGAACTCCTGGGTCAGCGCGCCCGGGACGGACCCGACCGTGCGATCGAGCGCCTGCTCGAAGCCGAGGCCGGCCTCGACGCTGATCACCAGCAGGTCGAGCACGTCGGGCAGCTTCTGCTTGATCTCGCTCTGCCGCTCCTCGACCCGCCGGTTCAACACGGCATCGGGGCCGTAGATCATCACGGCACCGAGGAGGCCGGCGACCATCAGGCCCTTCATGCCGCCCATGCCGAGCACGCCGAACACGAGGATGATCGACACCGGGGCCAGGGCGAAGCCGACGACCTTGATGGCGATGAAGCGGTCGACCGCGTCGGGCGAGCTGTTGCCCGACGCGGTGAGCCGGGTGCGCACCTTGTCGGAGTACCCGTCGGGCGTGAACCGCCTCCCGAGGGCCACCAGCCGATCCATGAGCGGGGCGATCGTCCGCTCCTTCATCGGCTTCAGCAGCTCTTGGTCGCGGACGTTGTCGACCTCGTAGCCGTCGAGCTGCCGCAGCGAAG
>CAZCVS010000515.1:0-2142 GCA_964501845.1 uncultured Iamiaceae bacterium | reverse complement strand
TCCCCGAGATCGCCGACGGCATCGTCGAGCTGAAGGCCTGCGCCCGCGAGCCCGGCCACCGCACCAAGATCGCCGTGTGGTCCAACGACCAGAACGTGGACCCCGTCGGCGCCTGCGTGGGCGCCCGCGGCGCCCGCGTGCGCATGGTCGTCAACGAGCTGCGCGGCGAGAAGATCGACATCGTCCCGTTCTCCGAGGACCTGCCCGACTTCGTGGCCAAGGCCCTCCAGCCGGCCAAGGTCAAGGAGGTGCGGATCCACGAGGACACCGGCACCGCCGAGGTCATCGTGCCCGACTACCAGCTGTCGCTCGCCATCGGCAAGGAGGGCCAGAACGCCCGCCTCGCCGCCCGCCTCACCGGTTGGCGCGTCGACATCAAGAGCGAGAGCCAGCTGGCTGAAGAAGAGTCCTACAAGTCCGACGAGTGGGCTCAGGGCGAGTGGGTGGTCGACCCGGCCACCGGCGAGCAGGTCTGGATCGACGCCGAGGGCGGCGAGGCCGTGTCCGCCGGTGCGTGGGCCGCGGGTGAGACCGAGGTCGACGAGGAGGTGGCGCTCGCCGTCGCCGAGGACGCCGAGCCTGAGGCCGACGCGGAGCGCGCCACCGCCGGCGAAGCTGGGGAGGCTTCTGAGGCCGCGGTCGAGGAGACCCCGGTGGACGGGACCGCCGACGACGGCACCGCCGATCCCGGCGATGCCGCCGACGCCATCGTCGACGAGCACGCGGAGGCCCCGGCCGAAGGTGCCTCCGGGGACGAAGATCCCGCCTGAGCCTGGGGGTGGTCCACACCGCACGTGCGTGGGCTGCCAGGCGACCCGTCCCCAGCGCGAGCTGGTGCGGATCGCCCGGAGAGCCGACGGAAGCCTTGCGGTAGGCCGTACACTCCCTGGTCGGGGAGCCTGGCTCTGTCTGGGATCCCCCTCGTGTCTGGACCTGGCGGTCCGGCGGGGTGGCTTCGCCCGCGCCTTCCGGTCGTCGGTGAGCACCCCCGCCATCGCTGAGCTGCGCTCGGCGATGGCCGCTGACCAGCAGAGGTGACCGCAACTGACTTCGTGCCCGGGGTCCCGGCTGCGCGAGACTAAGGAACTGTGCCCGGGGCGTCCCGAGCGCTTCGAAGGCAAACAAACGCAGGAAGGCCTGGCGAACACACGTTGGCAGCAAAGATCCGTGTCCATGAGCTCGCGAAAGAGCTCGGTCTCACCAACAAGGAGACCCTGGACCTGTGCGTGACCCTTGGCATCGCCGTCAAGACGCACTCTTCGAGCATCGAGGACCCGCAGGCTGACCGCGTGCGGCGCAAGGCCGAGCGTGAAGGGCTGATCCGCGAGGAGCAGCCGCCGGAGCCCGAGAAGCCCAAGAAGGCCACCGCCAAGAAGGCCACGGCCAAGGCCAAGGCGGCAGAGCCCGAGGCTCCTGCGAAGCCGGCGGCCGAGGAGACCGCTCCCGCTGCGCCCCCTGCCGAGGCACCCGCGGCCCCGGCTGCCCCCGCGTCTCCGCCGGTTGCGGCTCCGCCGCCTCGCCGCGTCGTGACCTCCAGCGGCTCCGCCGCGCCGCCCCGCCCGCCGGCCCGGCCGGCTGAGGCGCCCACGCCACCGCCGGCACCACCGCGCGCCGCGCCCCCCGCCGCCGCCCCGCCGGCACCCCGCCCTGCTCCCGCCGCCCCTGCGGCGCCCGCGGCCTCGGCCCCCGCGCCCGCTCCTGAACCCGCCCCGGCCGAACCCGCCCCGGCCCGGCCCTCCGGGGCCTCCCTCTTGCTTGAGGGCCTTACGGGCGGTTGCCCGCTCCTCCTTGTTCAGCCAGCCGTCGCCGTTCGTATCGTACTGCTTGACCAGTTCCCGCTCCTGGCCGCCGAATGGGCCGCCGCCAAACCCTCGACCGCCGCCCGGCGGCTGGGACTGGCCCACGGCCCCTGTAAACAGGACCACCATACTCGCGAGACCAGTCGCGAAGGCAGTTCCAAAGGTCCGACGCATGGAGTATCTCCTGGGAAGTCACAAGTCTGCAAGTCTCAGGTCGCAAGTCGAAAACAGTTACAGGTACAGGTTGAGCATGTGGAATAGATACATGATCGTGCCCTGTCTCGTATCACTTTTGGGTTGCTTCATTTCGCACGGGTTGGGGATGTTGGGTCGTCTCGTTTGG
>CAZCVS010000514.1:0-2142 GCA_964501845.1 uncultured Iamiaceae bacterium | reverse complement strand
ACGGCCATCAACCAGTACTTCATCCACGCCAAGATGCGCGAGAACTGGGGCTTCAAGAAGCTGGCCGCGGTCGCCCGCCGGGAGTCCATCGAAGAGATGGAGGACGCCGACAAGATCATCGAGCGCATCCTCTACTTCGACGGGGTGCCCAACCTCCAGCGCTACAACCCCGTGCTCGTGGGCGAGACCGTCCCCGAGCAGCTCGCCCTGGAGCTCGAGACCGAGAAGGCCGCCATCGAGCGCTACAACCGCAGCATCGCCCTCGCTGTCGCCAAGGGCGACAACGGCAGCCGGGAGCTGATGGAGCACCGCCTCGTCGACGAGGAGTCCCACGCCGACTGGCTCGAGGCCCAGCTCCACATCATCGACACCATCGGCGTCGAGAACTACCTGGCCCAGCAGCTCGACGACGACGACTGACCGAGCGCTCGCTCTCGTCGCCCGCTCAGGGGTCGTCGCGGCGCTTCGGGGGGCGGGGGAAGAACGCGGACGTGCGCTCGATGTAGTCGGCGTAGCCCTGCCGGCGCTTGCCGATGGTCTTCTCGAGCATGGCGACGCCCGACACCCGCAGCAGCAGGAGCGACATCACGATCGGGCCGATGACGCCGACGCGCCCAGGCACCGTCTCGGCAGCCACCAGGAAGATCCCCCACCAGACGCAGAAGTCGCCGAAGTAGTTCGGGTGCCTGGTGTAGCGCCACAGGCCCTGGTCCATCACCTGGCCCTTGCTCTCGGGCTTGGCCTTGAACCTCGCGAGCTGCGCGTCGCCGATGGCCTCGAACGCCAACCCGACGGTCCAGACGGCGACGCCGGCCACCGCCAGCGGCCCGAACGACGCCGGTTCCGCGGCGCTGGCCGACAGCTGCACCGGCAGCGACACCACCCACATCAAGACGCCCTGGAGGAGGAACACCTGGAAGAAGCTGATCCACCAGAAGCTGGGGCCGAACTTCTTGCGCATCGCCACGTAGCGGTAGTCCTCGCCGTGGCCCAGGTTGCGCCACGCCAGGTAGCCGCTCAACCGCAGCCCCCAGACCGCCACCAGCGCGAGCAGGAGGTACCGCCGGTCGGCGAACCCGTCGCCCACGACCGCCGCGGTCACCGCCACCACCACGAAGCCGAGCCCCCAGATGATGTCGACGATGCTGACATCGTGCAGCCGCAGCGACACCAGCCAGGTGACGAGCATCAAGACCACGATGGCGCCAGCGGAGGCCAGCAGGACGGGGGCGAGCATGCTCAGGCCCCGACCCGCAGCGCCGCCGGAGCATCCACGGGCACGGCCGGTGCGTTCGGATGCACGGGCGGGAGCCGCCGGTAGGGCTCCCCGAGCGCCGGGCGCGGGTCCGCGTCGCCCTTGTTCGGCCAGAAGCTCATGGCCCGCTCGGTCAGGGCGGTGATGCTGAGCGAGGGGTTGACCCCGAGGTTCGCCGAAACGGCCGAACCGTCGCTCACCGTCAGCCCCTCGTAGCCGTAGACCCGGTGGTACGGGTCGATCACGCCCGTCTCGGGACGGTCGCCCACGACGCAGCCGCCGAGGATGTGGGCGGTCGTCGGCGCGTCGAGGATGGTCTCGTTCCAGGCCCCCCACGGCTCGCCGTCGAGCATCTCCGCCACCTCGCGGGCGGCGTCGTTCGCCACCGGCAGGTACGACGGGTTGGGCTCGCCCTCGCCCGGCCGGCTCACCAAGACGCCGAGCTTCTTGTTGCGGCGCAGGGCGATGCTGTTGTCGCGGCTCTGCATCACCAGGAGGATGATCGACCGCTCCGACCAGCGGTGCACCGACAACGACCGCAGGAACTGCACCGGGTGGCGAACCACCTTGGCGAGGAACTTCACCTGCCGGGGCGGGCCGGCGCCGCCGTCCACCAGCACCGTCGACAGCAGGCCCATGGCGTTGGATCCCGGCGGGTAGCGCACCGGCTCGATGTGGGTGGTCTCGTCGGGGTGGATCGACGACGTGATGGCCACCCCGCGGCTCAGCTCGGGTCGCGGGACCTTGGCCAATGCGCCGACGATGGCCTCGCTGTTGGTGCGGACCACGTCGCCCAACCGCTCCGACAACGCCGGCAGGCGGCCCTCGTCGCGCAGCTGCAAGAGCAGCTTGACCGTGCCCAGCACCCCGGCTGAGAACACGACCTG
>CAZCVS010000513.1:0-2158 GCA_964501845.1 uncultured Iamiaceae bacterium | reverse complement strand
CCGGCGCCGGCGGCGGCATGCCCGGCGGAGGCATGGAGGACTTCTAGCCTTCGCCCACTGGGCACCCCGGCGCGAGCCGGGACGAGATCAAGGAACAGGAGGTGGCCGGTCCGCAAGGGCCGGCCACCACCGCGTCCGGGACTGCATCGGGTTCTCGTCCAGGTTCTGCAGCCTGAGGCTGTCGAAGCCGGACAAGAAGCGGTCCGCCTCGGTTCTCGTCCAGGATCAGCAGCCTGAGGCTGTCGAAAGCGGACGAGAACCGGGGGCGGCCTGGCCTGGGAGGACACACGGTGTTCACGCGTCGGTTCGGGTGGCGTCACGGTCGCGCAATACCGTTGTTGGGAACGGGGAACGTCGGCGCGGCACCACCGGGGTGCGCGCCTGGGGAGGATCGGGACATGGCAGCACCATCGAGGCGGCGCAAGGCCCGGTCGCAGCCGTTCGACACGACCACCCGGTTCGTCACCATCCACGGCCACCGGCGGGCATACCGCATGTGCGGGTCGGGCCCGGCGCTGCTCCTGCTCCACGGCATCGGCGACAGCTCGGCGAGCTGGGTCCCGCTGATGCGCCCGCTGGCCGAGCAGTACACGGTCATCGCCCCCGATCTGCTGGGCCACGGCGAGTCCGACAAGCCCCGGGCGGACTACTCGGTGGCTGCCTACGCCAACGGCATGCGGGACCTGCTCGATGTCCTCGGCTTCGACCAGGCCACCGTGGTCGGCCACTCGCTCGGCGGGGGCGTGGCCGCGCAGATGACCTACCAGCACCCGACCCGGGTCGAGCGCCTGGTGCTGGTGTCCAGCGGTGGCGTGTCCCGCGAGGTGAGCCCGTTCCTGCGGCTGGCCTCGACGCCGATCGCCGATGTGTTCCTGCCGCTGCTCAAGCTTCCACCGGTACGGCTCGGAGCCATGGGCGGCATCGAGCTGCTGCGCCGCAGCGGTACCGCCATCGGCCGCGACGCCGAGGAGCTCAGCCGGGTCCTCGACGCCCTGCCCGACGTGGCGGCCCGCGGCGCCTTCTCCCGCACCCTGCGCTCGGTGGTCGACTGGCGGGGCCAGGTCGTCACCATGCTCGACCGCAGCTACCTGGCCGAGGCCATGCCTGTCTTGCTCATCTGGGGCGCCCACGACGCGGTGATCCCGGTGGGCCACGCCCAGATCGCCCACGACCTGATGCCGGGCAGCCAGCTCGAGGTCTTCGCCGACGCCGGTCACTTCCCCCACCACCAGGACCCGGAGCGCTTCATCGAGCTGCTCAACGGGTTCATCGCCACCACCAAGCCGGTCACGTTCGACTCCAAGCGCTGGCGTCGGCTGCTGCGGGACGGGCGTGCGGGTGTGGAGCTCGGGCGCGCGGCGGAGGACGATGCCGAGGCGTCGAACGTGGTCCCCATCCGGAGCGAGTCCGCCGGCTGACGCACCGAAGCGATCGGGACGGGGCAGAGGGCGAATCCGACCCCGCCCCGATCAGAGAGAACAACTCCCGGCGCTCGCGGATCATGACGCCCACCGCCGATGTCCTCGCCGCGGTGATCAGCGGCTGGGGTGGTGGCAACGACCCGGCGGTAGCCTCGGCCCATGCCTGAAGCCCTGGAATCGTCGGTCGGTATCGGTGTCATCCACCTCTTCTGCACGGTGGGCGAGGGGACCGACCGGGCGGCGATCGAGGTGGCGGTGAAGGCGGCCCAGGCCGACGACCTGCAGGTCGTGCCGGTCGCCGTCCTCGGCCACAAGGCCGACGTGGCCTTCATGGTGCTGGGCAAGGACTGGTGGAAGCTGAAGTCGTTCCAGACGGCGCTGGCGGTGGCCGGGCTGACGATCATCGACTCCTACGTCTCGATGACCGAGCTGTCGGAGTACGCCAAGGGCCTGCCCGAGCAGATGGCCAACGCCCGCCTCTACCCGCAGCTGCCGCCCGAGGGCATGAGCGCCTGGTGCTTCTACCCGATGTCGAAGAAGCGCGAGCGCAAGGCCAACTGGTTCACGCTGCCGTTCGACGAGCGCAAGGACCTGATGATGGAGCACGGGGCGAGCGGCCGGAAGTTCGCCGGGCGCATCGTGCAGCTCATCACCGGCTCTGCGGGCGTCGACGACTACGAGTGGGGCGTCACCCTCTTCGCCCAGAAGCCCGACGACCTCAAGGAGGTCGTGTACAC
>CAZCVS010000512.1:0-2163 GCA_964501845.1 uncultured Iamiaceae bacterium | reverse complement strand
TCATCGACGACGAGGACCTCATCGTCACCATGTCGGCCAAGGGCTACATCAAGACGGTGTCGGTCGACGCGTTCAAGAGCCAGGGACGAGGCGGCCGCGGCGTCGCCGGCGCCAAGCTCCGCGACGAGGACTACATCGCCCACATCATCACCACGACGGCGCACGCGTACCTGCTGTTCTTCTCCAACCTCGGGCGCGTGTACCGGCTCAAGGCCCACGAGATCCCGATGAAGGAGCGGACGGCGCGCGGCACTGCCATCGTCAACCTCCTGCCCCTCCAACCGGGCGAGCAGATCAAGGCGATCATCGACACCCGGGACTACGAGACCAACCAGTACCTGTTCTTCGCCACCCGCAACGGCCAGGTCAAGAAGACGAGGTTCAGCGAGTACGACTCGTCGCTGCGGGCCGGGCTCATCGCCATCAACCTGCGCGACGGCGACGAGTTGGTGAAGGTCATCCCGGTCAACGACTCCGACGAGATCTTCATGGTCAGCCGCAGCGGCATGACCATCCGCTACACGCAGGGCGACGTCCGGCCCATGGGCCGCAACACCGCCGGCGTGCGCGGCATGAAGATGAAGCCGGGCGACGAGGTCGTCTCGTGCGATGTCGCCCGAGACGACACCGCCATCCTCATCGTCACCGACGGCGGCTACGGCAAGCGCACCCAGCTCGACAAGTTCAACATCCAAGGCCGCGGCGGCCAGGGTGTGCGCGGCATCAAGCTCACCGCCAAGAAGGGCTTCGTCGTCGCCGCCTTCATGGTCGGCATCGAAGACGAGATCTTCGCCATTGCCTCCGACGGCGTGGTCACCCGGATGGGCGTACGGGACATCTCGTCGCAGGGACGCGATGCCACCGGGGTGAAGGTCATGAACGTGGAGGGGGATCGGACGGTCGCCGCGGTGGCCCCGGTGCTCTCTGCGGACGATGAGTGACCTCGGGCGAACCTCTACCACTCCCAGCAGCGAGCGGGGCCAAGCCGCGCCCCTCGCCCTGATGGCCCTGCTGTTCGCCGCGCTCCTGGCCGCCGGTGTGGCCCAGATCGGAGCGGCAGCGGGTCGTGGCGCATCGGCCCAGGCGGCCGCAGACGCGGCGGCGCTGGCGGGGGCGGCCGACGGCGCAGAGGCGGCTCTCGAGGTCGCCGAGGCCAACGATGCGGCCATCGTCCGCTTCGAACAAGCCGGTGACGATGTCCGCGTCACCGTGGAGCGCCGCGGGGCGACGGCCACGGCTCGCGCCCGATGGCACCCGGCGCCCATCCCCTAGGCTGACCACCGTGTCTGTCGAGCCCCCCGGGCCTCCTGTCGCACCGAAGGCGTCCGTCGCCGCGCCACGTGCCGGCGGCCCGAAGCGGCCGCCCCGCCCGGAGCGCCCGGCGTCTGGCGTCGCTCCCAACGGCCAGGGCGGCGACGCGACCAGGGTCGCACCAGCCCCGCGGACCCCACCGAAGGCCGCCCCGTCAAGTGCGCCGGCGAGCGCGCCGGACCCGAAGACCGCACCGCCCGGGTTCGCCTCCATGAGCCCGCCCGCGGGCGCCACCACCGCCGTCGCCGACCGGGGCGTTGCGACCCCGGCGACCACCGCGGTACCGGCGCCTTCGGCCGCCGAACCGGCCGAGTCCGCTGCTGTCGCGACCGGCCGCCGCCGCGTTCGGCGGGGCCGACGGGTCAAGCGCGTCGTGCGCCGCATCGACCTGTGGTCCGTGCTGAAGCTGTCGCTGGTCGTCTACACCTGCCTGTACGTGGCGGTGCTGGCCACGCTGGCTGCGCTGTGGGGGATCCTCTACCAGAGCGGCAACATCGACAAGCTTCAGTCGTTCCTGGGCGATGTCGGCCTGGAGAACTTCACGTTCTACGGCAACCAGATGTTCCGGGCGTGCGCGGCGATCGGAGCCGTTGGCGTGCTCGCCGGCACGGTGATCACCGTGCTGGCCACGGCGCTGATCAACATCATCAGCGAGATGACCGGCGGGATCCGCCTGGTCGTCATCGAAGAAGACGTCGACCGCTGAACCCGCTCGGGCAAGCGGTTCGCATCCCGACGGGCCGACCCACTACCGTCGGCTCCCGCTCGGGGCTATAGCTCAGTTGGTTAGAGCGCACCCCTGATAAGGGTGAGGTCGCTGGTTCGATTCCAGCTAGCCCCACGAGATCGTTC
>CAZCVS010000511.1:0-2175 GCA_964501845.1 uncultured Iamiaceae bacterium | reverse complement strand
ACGGTGGACTTGTTGATGACCACGGCGTCGGGCTGGAGGTGCGGGCCGATCTGCTGCGCCGCCTTCTTGATGAAGGAGAGGTCCGCCGCGCCATCGGCGCCCTGCGGGGTGGGCAGGCACAAGAACACGAACTCGGCGTCCCCGACGGCGTTCTCCGCACCCAGGACGAACGACAGCCGCCCCTCGCGGATCCCCTCGTGCACCAGGTCGTCGAGCCCGGCCTCGAGGATCGGAACCTCGCCCTTGGCGAGGGACTCGACCTTCTCGGGCACGACGTCGGCGCACACGACGGTGTGGCCCAGGTGCGAGAGGCACGCGCCGGTCGTCAGACCGACGTAGCCCGTGCCGATGATGGCGATCTTGCTTCCCACAGGTGCGTTCCCCGAGTTCGGTGTCCATGCGCAGCCTTGCGCCGGCGAGCCGCTCAACCGTAGTTCGCGTCCTCCCGGGAGACGGCACCGGGCGAGCGGGCCGGGCCCTCAGCCGCAGGGCTGCTCACCCACGGGCGCCGCGCCCGGCACGTATCCGGTGGGCTCCGTGGTCGTGGTGGTGGTCGCCGTGGTGTCGACAGAGCCGGGGGTGGAGCCCGGGTCCTCCGTGGTGGGTGCGGTGGTGGTCGTGGTGGGGACCGGGAAGTCGGCCTCGGGCCGGGCCTCCACGAGGGCCGCCCGGAAGTCGGGCCCGGTCACGACGGTGACCTCACTCGCGTCCTGGTCCGAGATCAGCTCCGCATCGGCGAACAGGTGGCGGGCGACGAGCGCGGCCTCGGCCTCCATGCCCGGCGCGTACCGCACCTGCGTGCGCATGACACCGGCCACCGAGCCCGGTTCGCTCGTCTTGAAGCCGGCGACGGCCAGGATCGACGAGGCATCCCCTGCCTGGTCCTGCGTGCCGCTGCCGTTGAGCACGAGCACGGCCACCGTGGCCGGGGTCAGCTCGCCGTCTTCGCTGACCTCGCCGGTGCCACGGAACTTGGCGAGGATGGGCTCGGCGGCACCCGCCTGGAGGTCGAGCACCTGGGCGCCGCCCCGGTACGTGTCCGAGACCGGCAGGTTGAATGTCTGCAGGGCGTTCGGGTCGAAGTTGCGGAACGCCGAGCCCAGCGCGATCAGATCACCGGCCGTGGTCCCCTGGTCGAGCCGGATGTTCTCGACGCCGGTGTTGATCAGGTTGGCGAGGGTCCGCGGGTTGCGGGCGCCCTTCTTGATGGCGCCGCGCAGGACCCGCTTGATGAAGTCCTGCTGGCGGCTGATGCGCCCGAGGTCCGAGGTGCCGTCGAGCGACTTCCAAGAGCCGTACTCGTTCTGGTACTTCATGTGGCGGGCGCGGACGTACGCCAGGGCACCGTCGCCGTTGAGCGTGTTGCAGCCGGCGGAGGTCACGTTGAGGCCGCCCTGGTCCTTCACCGGGGTGGCGAAGTACACCGGCACCCCGCCGATCTGGTCCACCAGGCTCTTGAAGCCGGCGAAGTTGACCTGCACGTAGTGGTTGATGTCGATGTCGAAGTTCGACTTGATCGTCTCGATCAGCTTGTCGGGGCCGCCGAACTCGAGCGAGGCGTTGATGCGGCTCTTGCCGCTGCCGGGGATGTCGACCCAGAGGTCACGGGGGAACGAGAGCACCTTGGCCTCGTTCGACTTGGGGTCGACCCGCACGACCATGATCGTGTCCGAGCGGATGCCGCCGACGCTGCCGCGACCGGCGCGGGCGGGGTCGTCCGGCGCCAGCCCGTCGTCGGAGTCGGCCCCGACGAGCAGGAAGTTGCGGGGCTGGTCCGAGTCGAAGCCCGACGACGTGGGGTCGTTCAGGTTGGTGAGCTCGTAGCGGGAGATCTGGCCGACCTTGCGCTTGGCGTAGGCCAGCGACCCGGCGCCGACCAGCGCCACGATGATGCAGCAGATGTTGAACGTGATGAGGAGGCGCTGGGGCCACGTCCGGTGCGGACGTCGGGCTCGGGTGCGTCTCGACATGGGTTCGTAACCTACTCGGGCGCTCCCGTGGCCTTGGAGTCACCGGGTGTGAACATCTCGTGCAGAGCGAGCCCGATCAGAGCGGGAGCCCCAGGCCACGGGCGATGATCATCCGCTGCACCTCGGAGGTGCCCTCGCCGATCTCGAGGATCTTGGCGTCCCGGTAGTGGCGGGCGACGGGGGTCTCGTCCATGAAGCCGTAGCC
>CAZCVS010000510.1:0-2179 GCA_964501845.1 uncultured Iamiaceae bacterium | reverse complement strand
CCTTCACCGGTGACGGGCCCCAGGCCAAGGTCTTCCTCGCCTACAGCGACACGGAGGACCGGGAGGCAGACGACTACGTGGCCGCCACCCAGCGCTTCTCGGAGAAGGACTGGCGCACCGTCGCGTTCACCGAGGCCGACGTGGCCGACGACACCCGCTCGACCATCACCGTGCGGGGGTAGCGACCCTCGATTGCGCGCGGCGCAACGTTCGTTTCATCATCTGGCTATGATGAAACGAACGTTCCAGACGGTTCCCGCCGTCGCACCGCCAGGAGGATCCGCCGTGGCCGCAACGCTTCCGACCCACCAGGGCGGCCTCGCCGCGATCTCCCCGCTTCCGCCCGTCCCCGGACCGCGCCCCGACGACGAGTCGTTCGTCGAGGCGGCGGTCCGGGCTGGGCGGTCGTTCGCTCCGGATCTGGAAGACGCGCTCGCGACGTTCCTCGACGATCCGGGTCCCGCCGGCGCCCTGCTGTTGCGTGGCGTGCCGGTCGGCGAGGTGCCGGCCACACCGGCCACGCCCACCCGACCCACCGGCAAGGACCTGCGGTCCGAGCTGGCGCTGCTGGCGGTCGCCCGCAGACTCGGCCAGCCTGTCGGGTACCGGCCCGAGCACGGAGGATCCATCGTCCAGAACCTGGTCCCCACCAAGGCGGACGTCGGCCGGCAGACCTCCACGTCGTCGGGCGTCGACCTCGCGTTCCACACCGAGACCGCTTTCCACCCGTACGGGCCCCGCTACCTCCTGCTGCTGTGCCTCAAGGGCGATCCAGCGGCGGCCACCACGCTGGCATCGATCGATGACCTGCTGCCGGGCCTGCGCCCGTCCACCATCGCCGCCCTCCGCCGACCCGAGTTCCGCACCGCGGTCGACGAGTCCTTCGGGGGCGTGCCCGGTCTGCCCTACGGCCCTGCTCGCCCGGTCCTGGGCGCTCCCGACGAAGCGCCCTGGCTGTGCTGGGACGCCGAGCTGACGGTGGGCGAGACCCCGGAGGCCGCCGCGGCCCTCGCGGAGCTGGCCGCCGTGGTCACCGAGCGCCAGCGGGAGGTCGTCCTCGCTGCTGGCGACCTGCTCATCATCGACAACACCCGCTGCGTGCACGGCCGCCGCCCCTTCCGCGCCCGCTTCGACGGCACCGACCGCTGGCTCCAGCGCACCTTCGTGGTCGAGAGCCTGGCGCCATCCGCCGCCGACCGCGACGGCCGCATCATCACCACCTCGTTCGCCACCGCCGCCTGACGGCGATCAGCGAACCGAGCCGGGCTCGATGTCGAGCGCGTGGGCCAAGGCCGCGTCGAGGCGTCGCCGGCCCTCCGGTGCCAGACGGCCGACCGGTCGCGCGTCGAGGCGGGTCTTGCGGACCGTGGAGAGGTTGTCGCACGAGATGGCGCAGTCGTGCAGCAGACCTTCGACGGTGCCGATCTCGACTTCGGTACGGATGCCCCGGATCGTCCGCGTGATCTCCGCGCACGCCAGCCGCGTCAGGACCGGGATGGCCGCGTCACGGGTGAGCACGCACACCGGTCGCCGACCGCGCTGGCCGCCGAGGTCGGCCCAGACGATGTCGCCCCGCTTCAGCACTCCTGCGACTCGTTGGACGTGTCGGCGCCGGTCCGGTTCGGATCGAGCTCGGCCCACTCGTTGGTCGTGCCGGCGAGCGCATCCGCTTGGGCGCGCTCTGCCCATTCGACCCAGCCGGGATCCTGGGGGATCCGGGTGTAGGACTCGACCAGCTGCCGATCGGCCTCGGCGTTGTCGGCGGCGCGGGCGTCGGCGTCGAGCAGGGCGACCGCGGCGGAGCGCAGGACCGCCGAGCGGTTGGTGTCGTGGGTGGCGGCATAGGCATCGAGGCGGTCCACGAGATCGTCTTCGAGCTGGACCAGGACCTGCTTGCGAGCCACGAGCATAGGGTAGACCATATGGTCCGGTGTTCGGCCTGGCTACGGGTGCGACCGATGTGGCGCTTCGGCTGCTCAGAGGAGGGCGGCGACCACGGCGTCGGCCAGCGGGGGCCAGGCCGACAGCGCCCACGGTCCGAAGTTGCGGTCGGTGAGGATCAGCAGGCTGCGCTCGATGGCCGGATCGACCCACAGGAAGGTGCCCGACGCGCCGAAGTGGCCGTAGGTGGCGGGGGAGTTGGTGCGGCCGGTCCAGTGCGGGGTCTTGTAGCCCCGGA
>CAZCVS010000509.1:0-2183 GCA_964501845.1 uncultured Iamiaceae bacterium | reverse complement strand
TACCCCATGGCGATACCGGTGTTGCGGCCCAGGTGCTGATCCGGGAAGAAGAGGACCTTGCGGCCCTGCGTGAACGCCCAATCCAGGATCTCGCGGGCGTTGGTGCTGGTGCACACCGCACCGCCGTGCTCGCCCACGAACGCCTTCAGCGCGGCCGAGGAGTTCATGTAGGTGATGGGCACCAGCTCATCGGTGTCGGTGACCTCGCCCAGCGCTTCCCAGGCCTCGGTGACCTCCTCGATGTTCGCCATGTCCGCCATCGAGCAGCCGGCGTTCAGATCGGGGAGCACCACGGCCTGGTGGTCGCCGGTGAGCACGTCGGCGGACTCGGCCATGAAGTGCACGCCGCAGAAGACGAT
Organism: uncultured Iamiaceae bacterium; assembly: GCA_964501845.1. Classification (GTDB taxonomy): domain Bacteria; phylum Actinomycetota; class Acidimicrobiia; order Acidimicrobiales; family Iamiaceae; genus Aquihabitans. Next base: position 1,824 of record CAZCVS010000509.1, on the reverse strand, counting down.
GTACTCGGCGTCAGGGCGCTCCTGGGCCAGCACCGACAGGCGGTACGAGTCGCCGCGGGCGTCGGCCCACTTCATGACCTCGTCGCGCTGGTAGTGGTGGCCGAGGATGAAGAGCCGTTCGCCCAAGGAGGCCTTGGCCGCACCGATCATCTCGTCGAGCGCCTCGGGGGACGCGTCGCGGTACCGCTCGGGGAGGGGGGTCTGGAGCCTGAGCATTTCGGGGGCCTCCGATGAGGTGGGGGATCCCGCTTGGTGCCGGTGGGGACAGCCTGGACGCCTCGCCACGGGGATGTCGGCACGGGATCGATATGGGGCCGGATTCCAGGCCGGCAGGGTGAGTGTAGGTGCTCCGGTCGGAGCCTCCTCACAACCCTTCGGAGCCGTTGCGTGTTCCCGTCGCCGCGTCCGCGTACGGCGCGAGGATCGCCCGCCAGCCCAGCACGGCGAGGAGCCCGAGGGTGGTGGCGATGGGGAACAGGAGTCGGGTCTCGTCGATGCGGCCGACGACGGCGATCGCACCGAGCTGGGCGCCAGCGATGGCGAGCAGCGGGACCATCGTCGACCGGTTGGACTGCACGAGCTCACGGATGGGTGCTTGGGACCGGGCCAGCAAGTAGGGCCCGACCGCCGGCAGCGCGAACGCGATGGCGATGAGCAGCACCAGGGGCTGGATGTTGTGGACGATCTGGATCGCCGGGGCTGCCGGGTCGTACCGCGCGTCGGGGTAGACGAGGGTCCACGCAACCGCGGTGGCGACCCCGGACGCGCCGAGCGCCAGGCCGCCGATCAGGTCCCGGCGCTGCCGACCGGCGAAGAGCCAGCGGGCGACCAGGGCGACGCCGAGCACCACGAGCAGGTCCGTCCGTGTCCCGGCCAGCAGCAAGGAGGCACCGGCGAGCGGCACCCAGCGGCGGCGGTCGTCGCAGAGGACCGCCCACGTGGCGACGGCCATCGCCGCGAACGCGGTGATGGTCTCGAACTTTCCCCACCACAGCATCCCGACGCCGAGGAAGGCGCCGTAGACGGCCACCACGATCACCCAGATCTCCAGCCCGAGCCGGCGCATGACCGCGTGGGTCACGGCGATGCCGGTGGCCAACATCAGGGCATCGACGACGGCCTCGCCGAAGCCGATCGACCAGCCCAGCTGGTCGTGGAGCCACATGAGCAGGTTCGGCATCAGCGTCCGGTACTGGAACGGGGCCTGGGCGGTGCCGTCGACCACGTGGCGGGCTGCCTCGTACAGCGCACCGTCGGACTCCTGCGGTGCGAGCCAGACCCGGACGTAGAACGCGAACGTGCCGAACCACACCAGCGCCGCGGTGGTGTGCAGCAGCCGGGCGACGCCGGTGGGCAGGCGGGGCGGCGCGGGGGCGACCGAGCCCGGTGTGCGTCGTCCGCCCGCCGTCGTGGTCGGAGACGCGTCCGCAGGGTGCAGGGCGTCGCCAGGCGCGGCCGTCGACGCGGTCCGTGCGGCGCCCGAGGCGCTGGTGACGAGGGAGGTGGGCGCCATCGCCTCTGCGATCGGCACGAAGGCGGTCGAAATGAGGTCGGGTGCACGGACCGGGGCCTGATCCGGCAACCTGGGAGCCGTGGTCCAACGTCCCCCCGCCGGCACCATCCCCGATGCGCCCGGCTCCTACCAGTTCAAAAACGGCCACGGCCGGGTGATCTACGTGGGCAAGGCCAAGAGCCTGCGCTCGCGCCTGTCGAACTACTTCCAGACCAACCTGCCGATCCGCACCGCCCAGATGGTGGCCACCGCAGAGACCGTCGAGTGGATCCAGGTCCGCAACGACGTCGAAGCGCTGATGCTGGAGTACA
>CAZCVS010000508.1:0-2207 GCA_964501845.1 uncultured Iamiaceae bacterium | reverse complement strand
CTCGGCGACCCGCGCTACGGCGACCAGGTGCTCCCCGACGACTCCTGCCAGTCGGCGACCATCCTCCCGGTGCGCTCGCCGCGCAACGGTCAGACCCTGGCCCTCGTCGGCCTCCTCGGCGCCGAGCCGGGTGCTCCGATCGCCCGGCCTGCGGTGCGCGACTCCGTCTTGTCGCTCGTCACGGTCGCCGTCGAGCGGTCCATCGACGAGCGGCGTCTCGCCCACCAGGCCACCCACGACCCGCTGACGGGGGTGGGCAACCGGGCCGCCCTGCTCGACCGCCTGACCCTGGCCCTCGCCCGGGCCAAGCGCTCCGGGCGTGCCGTCGCCGTGCTGTTCTGCGACCTCGACGGGTTCAAGGCCGTCAACGATCAGTACGGCCACGACCGCGGCGACCGGCTGCTGGTCGAGGTGGCCGAGCGGATCGGGCGGGCCGTGCGGCCCTCCGACACCGTGTGCCGCACCGGTGGCGACGAGTTCGTCATCGTCTGCGAGGACCTGGCCGACGCCGACCAGGCCCACGCCATCGCGGAACGGGTCCGCAGCACCATCGAGACCGAGCCGGTCGACGTGGGCGAGACGCGCCTGCCCGTGACGGTGAGCGTGGGCGTCGCCCTCGCCGACCTCCCGGTCGACGACCCCGACCGCCTCCTGCGCACGGCCGATCTGGCCATGTACGCGAGCAAGCAGCACCGTGCCGCCGTTCGGCGCCACCCGGTCAGCCAGGATGAGGCCGCCCGGACCGAGGAGGAGCGCGAGCCGGGGAGCGTCGAGCGTGCGATCCGCGAGCGCAGCGGCGAGGTGGTCCGGCCGGTGCCTGCCCGTCGGACGGATCCGTTCGGCCTCGACCTCGCCGCCGCCATCGACGGCGACGGCCTGCACCTCGTCCACCAGCCCCTGGTCGGGCGGGACGGGTCGCTCGCGGGCGTCGAGGCGCTCGTGCGCTGGGACCACCCGGTCCTCGGCTCCGTCGGACCGATCCGCATCCTGTCGGCCGCCGCCAACGACGACCTCGCCGGTCCCCTCGGTCGCTGGGTGCGCCGCGCCGCGCTCGCCGATCGGCGCCGCTGGCTGGGCCGCCTCGATCCGGCGACCGCGGTGCCGGTCCACCTGAACGTCGCCGACTCGGAGCTGGCCCTGCCGCACTTCACCGACACGGTGCTCGCCGACCTCGATGACGCCGGGCTCGAGGTCGACGCCGTGGTCCTCGAGGTCCGCGAGCGCCACCTGGCCGAGCCCGAGCTGCGCGACGCCGTCGCCTCGCTCTCGGCGGCGGGGCTGGCCGTGCTGGTCGAGAACGTCGGGCAGGGTGGTCTGTCGCTGCCTGACCTCGCTGGCCTGGCGGTCCGTGGCCTCAAGCTCGGGCCGTCGCTCGTCGCCCGCATCAGCGAGGACGATCCGACCGGCGTGGAGGTGGCCCGATCGCTTGTGATCTTGGCCCACGGCCTCGGATGGCGGAGCCTGGCCGTCGGCGTGGAGACGGATCACCAGCGGTCGGTGCTCTTCGGCTTCGGGGTCGATGCGGTGCAGGGCAAGGCAGCGACGATGCCGCTGGGCCGCGACGAGCTGGTCGCTTGGCTGGATGGCCGGCCCGCGTCCTGACGGTGCGTAGCGTTCGGGCATGACCGGCCTGGATGGGTACACCGAGACGACGTTCACCTTCGAGGGCAAGACCCGCACGGTGTTCCGGCGCGGCGAGGGGCCGGCGGTGCTGGTGATCTCGGAGATCCCCGGCATCACCCCGCTCGTGGCCGACTTCGGCCGGCGGGTCGACGAGGCCGGCTTCACTGCGGTGCTCCCGTCGCTGTTCGGCACGCCTGGCAAGGAGCCCACCAACGGCTACATCGCCCAGTCGATGGCGTGGGCCTGCGTCTCGAAGGAGTTCGCCACGTGGGTCCGCAACAAGACGTCGCCGGCGACGCGGTGGGCGAAGGCGCTGGCTCGCCACGAGCACGAGCAGTGCGGCGGGCCCGGGGTGGGCGTCGTCGGCATGTGCCTCACCGGCAACTTCGCCCTGGCGATGATGGTCGACCCCGTGGTCGCGGCACCGGTGCTGGCGCAGCCGTCGCTGCCGTTCGTGCTCAACAAGGCCTACAAGCGCGACCTGAACCTCTCACCCGCCGACCTCGCGGCGGTCAAGGCCCGCTGCGAAGACGAGGAGGACCTGTGCGTGCTCGGGCTGCGGTTCACCCGGGACCCGCTGTCGC
>CAZCVS010000507.1:0-2208 GCA_964501845.1 uncultured Iamiaceae bacterium | reverse complement strand
AGCACCTCGGCAGCGAGGCGGCACCGCGCTTCGACGTGATCCGCAACCACCTCCGCTTCTTCGGCCCGGCCACCAGGAAGGACATCGCCGAGTTCGTCGACATGCCGCTGGCCGTCGTGAAGGCCAACTGGCCCGATGATGCGGTCGAGGTCGAGGTCACCGGCGTACCCACCGCGGCGCGGTTCGTCCTCGAGGAGCACCTCGACGACGTGCGGACGAAGGCGCCCAAGCGATCCAGCACCGTCAGCCTGCTCGGGCCCTACGACCCGTACCTCCAGCTCCGGGGCCGCGACGTGCTCGCTCCCGACGCCTCCCGTCGCAAGCAGCTCTGGCCCGTGCTCGGCCGCCCGGGAGCGATGGTGGTCGACGGCGAGATCGTGGCCACCTGGCGCCCCAAGACGGCGAGCAAGCGGCTCACGATCCGCCTCGATCCGTGGATGGCGCTCACGGCGAAGGTGCGCGCCGGCATCGAGGAGCAGGCCGCGCTGCTCGCCGACCACCGGGGCGTGGAGCTCGCCGGCGTGGTCGAGGAGGAGTAGCCCTCGCGGGTGGCAGGACGGCGGCCGGTTCGGAAGCGCCCGCCCGACCGCCACAATGGATCGATGGCCACCACGTACGACGACCACGGCTGGGGCATCGCGCCCGGCTACCACGACGTCTGGGGCTCGTGGAAGACCCCCGGCGAGGAGGCCTCCCGCCGGCTCCGGCGGGCCATGGGGGCACAGACGGACGACCCGTCCGAGCCCGCGCCCGCCAGCACGCCGCTGCGGATCGTCCGTCCGGGCGAAGGGGCCTCGGCGGGCACCACCGGCCCCTCGACACTGTTGCTGGAAGATGGCACCCAGCTCGAGGTCCACGGCGGTGCCATCCCACCCGACCTCCCCCTCGGCTACCACCGCATCGAGGTGGACAACGGTGGCAGCACCTCGCAGATCGAGCACCTCATCGTGGCGCCGCCGCGCGCCCACCTGGACGACGACATGCGGCTGTGGGGCGTCACCGCCCAGCTCTACGCCGCCCGATCGACCCGGAGCTGGGGCATCGGCGACCTGTCGGACCTCGGCCGCCTCATCGAGTGGGCCTCCGAGCGCGGCGCGGGCATGGTCGGCCTCAACCCGCTGCACGCGTCGGCCAACGTCGGCCCGCCCGCCAACAGCCCCTACTCCCCCAGCAGCCGCCGCTGGCGCGACCCGCTCTGCCTCGACGTGCACGCCCTCGCCGCCACCCTCCCCGACGCGGCGGCCACCGGCGCGGCCGGCGCCGCGCTGAACGCCGGGACCCGCATCGACCGCACCTCGGTGTGGGAGCTGAAGCGGTCCGTCCTCGAAGCGGTGTGGGCCCGTGGCGGGCACGATCCGGCGTTCGACCGGTACCGGGCGGAGCGGGGCTCGGGCCTCACCCGGTGGGGGACCTACTGCGCCCTCGCCGAGCGCCACGGCGCCAGCTGGCCCAGCTGGCCCGACGACGTCCGCCACCCGAGCCGTCCCGGCGTCCGGCGCTTCGCCGAGCACGCCGCCGACCGGGTGGCGTTCTGGTCCTGGCTCCAGTTCCTCATCGATCAGCAGTTCGCCGCCAGCGGTTCGGCCGACGTGGTGGTCACCGACCTCGCCGTCGGGTTCGCACCGGACGGGTTCGACGCCTGGGAGTGGCAGGACCACCTGGCCGAGGGCTGCCGCATCGGCGCCCCGCCCGACCTGCTCGGCCCCGACGGCCAGGACTGGGGCCTGCCGCCGTTCGTGCCGTGGAAGGTGCGGGGCCAGGCGTACCAACCCTTCGCCGAGACGCTGCGGGCCAACCTGCGCCACTCCCGCGGCCTGCGCGTCGACCACGTGATGGGCCTGCTGCGCCTCCTGTGGATCCCGCCGGGCATGACCGCGGCCGACGGCGCGTACGTGCGCTGGCACGGCAGCGAGCTGCTCGACATCGTCGCCCTCGAGAGCCACCGAGCCGGGGCGTTCGTCATCGGAGAGGACCTGGGCACGGTCGACGGCGGCATCCAGGACCTGCTGCGCCAGCGCGGGCTGCTCAGCACCCGCCTGCTGTGGTTCGAGGACGCCGCGCCCCGCGACTGGCCCCACCAGGCCATGGCCGCCATCACCACCCACGACCTGCCCACCGTCGCGGGCGTGTGGACCGGTACCGACCTCGCCGACCAGAAGGCGGCCGGGGTCACCGTGCCCGACAACGGCGACGACGACTTCCGCCACC
>CAZCVS010000506.1:0-2215 GCA_964501845.1 uncultured Iamiaceae bacterium | reverse complement strand
GGGCGACGGCGCCACCGTCATCAACGTCTCGTCTGATGCCGCCGTCGAGCCCTACGACCACTGGGGCGGATACGGCTCGTCGAAGGCCGGGCTCGACCACGCCAGCATGATCCTGGCGGAGGAGCACCCAACCTGGCGGGTCCTGGCGGTCGACCCGGGCGACTTGAACACGGAGCTCCACCGGGCCGCCTTCCCGGGCGAGGACCTGTCGGACCTGCCCGGTCCCGAGGCCGCCGTCCCCGGCTTTCGAACGCTCATCGACGGCGGCCTTCCGAGCGGCCGCTACCGCGCCCAGGAGCTGGCCCGGTGACCGCCCTGGCCACGGCCGACGCCTCGGTGGCCCCGACCGCCACGTCGGCCGGCACCCCACCGACTCGACCCGGCCCAGACTTCGGCCCGCCCCTCCCGCTGGGCTTCGCACTCGACGCCGGCCACGAGGCGCACGAGCCCCCCGAGGCCCGGGGCGTGGCCCGAGACGGCGTCCGCTTGATGGTCTCGCCGGGCACCTCGATGCCGGTCCACACCACGTTCGACCGGCTCCCGGCCCAGCTCGCTCCCGGCGACCTCATCGTCGCCAACACGTCGGGAACCGTGGCAGCCGCGGTCGATGCGGTCCTCGACGACGGCACGGTCATCGTCCTGCACATCTCGACGGAGCTGCCCGGCGGGCTCTGGATGGTCGAGCCGCGGGATCGGCTGGCCTCGGGCTCAACGAAGCCCCTCCACCTCCCACCCACACCGACCACCGCCCACATCGACGAGCAGTCGGCGGTCCACCTCCTGCGTCGCGCCCCCGGATCCGACCGGCTGTGGCTCGCCACTCCGGGCGACGGCACCGACATCGCCGAGGCGCTGCACCGCCACGGCCGGCCCATCCGGTACTCGTACGTCCCCGAGGACTGGCCGCTGTCGGCCTACCAGACGGTCTTCGCATCGCAGCCCGGCAGCGCCGAGATGCCCAGCGCCTCCCGCCCGTTCACCGGCGACGTCGTGGCCCGACTGGTTGCGGCGGGGGTCGGCCTTGCCACCATCACCCTGCACACGGGTGTGTCGTCGCTCGAGGGCCGCGAGCTCTCCTACGCCGAGCGGTTCGACGTCCCGGCCACCACGGCGGCCGTCGTCAACGCGGTCCACGCGTCGGGCGGCCACGTCATCGCCGCGGGCACGACCGTGGTCCGGGCGCTGGAGACGGCGACCGACGCCCAGGGCCAGGTCCACCCCGCCGACGGCTGGACCGACACCGTGATCACCCCGGCCCGCGGGGTCCGGGCGGTCGACGGCCTGCTCACCGGCTGGCACGAGCCCGAGGCGACGCACCTCGCGATGCTCGAAGCCGTCGCCGGACGGGATGCCCTGGTCGTCGCCTACCGGGAGGCGTACGACCAGGGCTACCTCTGGCACGAGTTCGGCGACAGCCACCTCCTGCTTCCCTACGCTGACCGGCCATGAGCCCGACCCGCACCTCCCGGCCGGCGGCGTCGTCGCCCGGCGAGGTCACGGTCGCCCCGCCGCTACCCGCCGGCCGCCGCGTCGTGCTCTACGGCGTGCGCCGGCTCGACGACGCCACCGTCGACGAGGTCGCCGAGCTCCTCGACATGACCGTGAGCGGCGCCCGCCAGCACCTCAACGCCCTCGCCGAGCAGGGCCTGGTCGAGGCCATCGAGCAGCCCCGCAGCGCGGGCGAGCGCGGCCGGCCCCGCCTCACCTACCGGGTGACCGATCTGGCCGATGCGCTGTTCCCGAAGGCGTACGGCGCGCTCACCAACGAGCTGCTCGGCTACCTCGACGACGAGGACGCGTCGGTGGTCGACCGCATCTTCGCCCGTCGCCGCGACGAGCGCATCCGCCGCGGTGCGGAGCGCATCGAGCACAAGGGCACCCTGGGGGCCAAGGTCCGGGAGGTGGCCCAGATCCTCGACGAGGACGGCTACCTCGCCACCGCCGAGCGCACCGGCACCGGCACCTACCGGGTCGTCGAGCACAACTGCGCCATCGCCACCGTCGCCCGCCGCTACGGCCAGGCATGCAGCAGCGAGATCGAGTTCCTCCGTGCCGTGCTCCCCGGCACGAGCATCGAGCGCACCAAGCACATGGTCGCCGGCGACCAGCACTGCGCCTACGAGATCCGCGCCGCCTGACCGGTCTCAGACGAAGCGGGTATGGGTCGTGTAGCGGTAGCGCTCCTCGTAGCCCATGCGGCGGTAGATCGCTTCGC
>CAZCVS010000505.1:0-2219 GCA_964501845.1 uncultured Iamiaceae bacterium | reverse complement strand
CATCGGCCCCCGCCCCGGCATGAGCCTCGCCCAGACCGTCAGCCTCCTGGACTGATCCCACCCAAATCTCGGCTCACCTGCACCTTCGGGCTGCCCGGTGACCCGAAACGTCGTGGTGGTTCGTCGGGCAGACTGGCGTGGTGACGCAGCCGGATCCGGTCAGCCAGCCCTTCGAAGCAGCGGAGGCGTCGGCGGCAGTGCTCGCCTCGGCCACCGGTGTCGAGCGCCACGATGTCGCCATCGTCCTCGGCTCGGGGTGGAAGCCCGCGGCTGACCGCATGGGCGAGGTCGTGGCCGAACTGCCGATGACCGACCTCGGCGGCTTTCCCGAGGCGTCGGTGCAGGGCCACGGCACCACGGTGCGGTCCATCGTCAACGGCGACAAGCGGATCCTGGCGTTCATGGGCCGGGTCCACCTCTACGAGGGCCACCACCCGAACGTGGTCGCCCACGGCGTGCGGACCGCGGTCCGGGCCGGCTGCTCGACGATCGTGCTCACCAATGCCGCCGGTGGCCTGCGCGCCGGGATGTGGCCCGGTCAGCCGGTCCTGATCGCCGACCACCTCAACCTCACCGGGCACACCCCGCTGCTCGGCCGCAACGACGACCGCATCGGGCCCCGCTTCCCCGACATGGGCGAGGCGTACACCCCCCGCCTGCGAGCGCTGGCTCGCTCGGTGGACCCGACGCTGGAGGAGGCCGTGTACTGCGGGCTGCTCGGGCCCACGTACGAGACGCCGGCGGAGGTTCGGATGGTGGCGACGCTCGGGGGTGAGCTGGTGGGGATGTCGACGGTGCTCGAGTCGATCGCCGCCGCCCACGCCGGCGCGGACCTCCTCGCCGTCTCGCTGGTGACGAACCTGGCCGCCGGCTTGGCCGACGAGGTGCTGGATCACGACGACGTGCTGGCGGTCGCCGCCGAGTCCGCCGACCGCATGGGCGGGCTCATCGCCGAGATCGTGGGCCAGCTCTGATGGCGGTCGACCCGGCCCTGCTGGAGCAGGCGTGGTCGTGGGTGGCCGCCGACCCCGACCCCACCACCCGCGACGAGCTCGACGCCGTGATCACCGCGGCCGAGGCGGGCGACACCGCCGCCACCGCGGACCTGGCCGACCGGTTCAAGGCCGACCTCGACTTCGGCACCGCCGGGCTCCGGGGCCGCCTGGGCGCTGGACCGAACCGGATGAACCTCGCGGTCGTCACGCGGGCCGCGAACGGCGTCGTCGCCTGGCTGAAGGGCTCGGGCGATCCCGAGGTCGCGCGGCGCGGCGTCGCCGTGTGCTTCGACGCTCGCTACCGCTCGGAGGACTTCGCCGAGCGCAGTGCGGCGATCTTCGCCGAGGCCGGGATCCGGGCCTACCTGCTGCCCGGCCCGCTGCCCACGCCGGTGCTCGCCTACGCCGTGGCCCACCTGGGCGCGGCCGCCGGGGTGATGGTCACCGCCAGCCACAACCCGCCGCAGGACAACGGCTACAAGGTCTACGACGCCAGCGCCCGCCAGATCGTCCCGCCCGACGACGCCACCATCGCCGCCGGCATCGACGCCACGCCCCGGGCGGTCGACGTGCGGTACTCCGCCCCCGACGACCCCGACATCATCCGGGTCGGCGACGACCTGGTGCAGGCCTACGTCGATGCCGCGTCGCAGGTGGGGCTGGTCCCCGAGGCCCGGTCGGTGGTGGCGGCGTACACCGCGATGCACGGCGTGGGCGCGGCCACGCTGCGCCGGACGTTCGCCGCCGCCGGGTTCGCTCCGGTGATCGAGGTCGAGCAGCAGGTCGAGCCGGACCCGGACTTCCCGACCGTCGCCTTCCCCAACCCCGAGGAGCCCGGTGCACTCGACCTCGGCCTGGCGACGGCGAGGGCCGCGGGCGCCCAGATCCTGCTCGCCAACGACCCCGATGCGGACCGGCTCGGTGCTGCGGTGCCCGACCCCTCGGCCCCCGGCGGCTGGCGCGCCCTGCGGGGCGACGAGATCGGCGTCATCCTCGCCCACCACCTGCTCGCCCTCGGCGGGGTGGCGCCGGGTGACGTGGTGGCCACGACGCTCGTGTCGTCCACGCTGCTGTCGAAGATGGCTGCCGACCGCGGTGTGCGCTTCGTCGAGACCTTGACGGGCTTCAAGTGGCTGGGGCGGGCGGCAGACCCCGACGGGCACCTGGCGTTCGGGTACGAGGAGGCGCTCGGCTACTGCGCCGGCGGGCTGGTGCGAGACAAGG
>CAZCVS010000504.1:0-2225 GCA_964501845.1 uncultured Iamiaceae bacterium | reverse complement strand
GGCCGCCAGTTCTACGAGGGCGGCCACACCCTCTACGGGCCCAACACCCAGCGCTACCTCGCGGCCCAGGCTGCGGCCGTGGCGGCCGAGACCGTCGACCACGACGTGTTCCTCGACATCGAGGACCGGACGTGGAGCCTGAAGGTCCGCCGATTCCTGCCGACCGCACCCGAGGGGCCGGCTCCGGAGCGCCGGTTCACGTCGACGCCGACGTTCACCGACCCGACGGCGACCGACGACGGCCGGTGGGAGCAGACCTGGGTCGACGTGGCTCCCGGTGGCCTGCACTGGCACGAGCCGCTCGTACGCGTCGAGCAGTCCGACGACGACGGCGCCACCTGGGTGCCCGCCGCGCCCGGCGGCCGTCCCGCCGACGACCAGGGCTGGGCGCTCGAGCTGACCCACGTCGGCGGCCCTGACGCTGGGCGCCACACGTACCGGGTCCGCTGGCACGATCCCGCCCACCGGTTCGGCCGGCGCCACCGCTTCGTCCTGCTCGAGAACAACGGCCGCCCCGAGGTCGCGGGCATCCCGTTCGACTGACCCTCGGCGTTCCGCTCGACGACCGCTGTGCTAACCCGGTGAGGTGCTGACCCCGCTCGCTGCCACCGTGTTCGCCGCTCTGCCCAGCCCGAGCTTCAACACGCTCTCGGTCGGGCCGCTCACGCTCCGCCTCTACGGACTGTGCATCGCGCTCGGCGTCATCGCCGCCGTCGTCATCTCGTCGAAGCGCTGGGGGGCTCGGGGTGGCAACCCCGACGACATCGGGACCATCGCCCTGTGGGCCGTGCCCGCCGGCGTGATCGGTTCCCGGATCTACCACGTCGCCACCGACTGGAAGACCTACCAGGACGACTGGGGTGCGGCCTTCAACATCACCAACGGCGGGCTCGGCATCCCCGGCGGGATCTTCTTCGGTGTCCTGGTCGGGATCATCGTCGTCAAGAAGAAGGGCCTCCCGGTGGCCCCGCTGCTCGACGTGGTGGCTCCCGCCATCCCGGTGGCGCAGGCCATCGGCCGGCTCGGGAACTGGTTCAACCAGGAGCTGTACGGCCGGCCGACCACCCTGCCGTGGGGCCTCGAGATCGAGATGGCGAACCGGCCGCTCGGCTACGAGCAGTACGCCACCTTCCACCCGACGTTCCTCTACGAGGCGCTGTGGAGCCTCGGCATCGCCGGCGTGCTGGTGCTCATCGACCGCACCCGCAAGCTGCGCCCCGGCGAGCTGTTCGCCGGCTACGTGCTCGGCTACGGCATCGGTCGCCTGTGGGTCGAGGCGCTGCGCATCGACCAGGCATCGCTGATCTGGGGTCTGCGGGTCAACACCTGGATGAGCATCGTCTTGATCCTCGGGGCCACCTCCTACCTCGTGATCAGCCGCCGGCGCCCGGCCCCAGCAGTTCCCCGCGAGCACGAGGCCGAGACCGACGAGGAGCTGGCGCAGGACGCGGCGGCGGCCGAGGTGGCCGCCGTGGCCGAGCGGGAGGAGGCCGAGCGCGCGGCCGAGCTCCTGATCGCAGCCGACGCAGCCGACGCAGCTGACGCGGCCGATGCGGTCGACGCCGCGGACGGCGCCAGCGGCGTGGACGGCGGCGAGTGGGTGGAGCCCCAGCCCGACGCGTAGTCAGCTGGGGTGAGAGGCGGAGCCGGGCTCCACCGCTGGCGGTTGCACCACCACGAGGACCAGGTCGAGCGCCCGCTTGTGGGCGTTGCGGTAGCGGTGGGGGCGGTCGGCGTCGAACAGCACCGCCCCGCCGGTCTCCACCCGGTGGTCCTCGCCGTCGACCTCGAGCGTCAGCGTCCCCGCGAGCACGGCGAGCAGCTCGCGGGTTCCCGGGTGGTGGCCTTCGGAGTCGTGCTCGTCGCCGGCCGCCAGGTGCCAGCGCCACAGCTCCACGTGCTCGGAGCGGTCGGTGCCCACGAGCAGGTCGCCCGCGGAGCCGTCCGCGCCCTCCCAGAGCCGGACCACCTCGGACGCCTCGACCACCCGCACGGTGGATCCGACGCTGAGCTCCACGAGCTGGGCGAGGCTCACGCCGAACGCATCGGCCAGGCGGCACAGCGTCCCGATGCTCGGGTTGGTGCGGGCCTGCTCGATCTGGACGAGCATCCCCTTGCTCACCCCGGAGCGGGTCGCCAGCTGGTCCAGCGACCACTGGCGTTCGCCGCGCAGGTCGCGGGCGTTGCGGGCGATGGCCGCGGCGACCTCGTCGGGATCAGGCACC
>CAZCVS010000503.1:0-2241 GCA_964501845.1 uncultured Iamiaceae bacterium | reverse complement strand
CGCTGGCCGTGGAGGTCGACGAACGTCTCGGCGCTGCGCTCGGGGTCGCCGTGGTAGCCGAGCGGGATGCGGCCCCGCTTGGCGAGGCGCCCGATCAGACCGCTTCCGGGAGGGGCGGGCCGTCCGGCGTCATCGAGGACCGTGGTGTTCTCGTCGACGTGGAAGCGGGGGAGCGCGGTCGGCGGCTGGCCGGCCCAGCTCGGCATCTGCCCCTGCCCGCCCGTCTCGGAGGTGCCGTAGCCGTCGACGACGACGACCCAGGGGGCGTGCTCGAGCAGGGCGTCGCGGACGACGGGTGAGAGGACCGCGCCACCGGAGAGGACGACGAGCAGGTCGTCGAGCTTCCACCGATCGGGGTTGTCGGCGAGGGCATCGGCAAGCGGTCGACCGAACGCATCGCCGACGATCACGAGGATCGTCGCCCGCTCCTCATCCGCGAGGTCCCACAGCCGAGCGGCATCGAACGTCGGTGAGGTGTCGATGATCACGGTGCCGCCGTGGAGCAAGGTGGACAGCGCGGTCCAGTGGGCCGTGCCGTGGGTGAAGGGGGAGGCCGGCAGGCAGCGGGTGCGGCCGGTTCGAGCGTTGGCCACGACCTCCTCCGGCTCGCTCACGGGGTCGCCGCCGGGGTTGCCGCCGCCGAGCGCGGCGAAGAGCAGGTCCTCGTGGCGCCAGATGACGCCCTTGGGCAGACCGGTGGTGCCGCCGGTGTAGAGCAGGTAGCGGTCATCGCCGCTGCGCTCCACGACCGGACGCTGCGGGTCGCTCTGGGCCAGGGCGGCCTCGTAGGCGTCGCCGCGGGCCAGACACGAGATGGCGCGCCCGCCTTCGAGCGCCGCCGCGATGCGGTCGGCGCGGTCGGGCTCGTGGAGGATCACCCGCGGCGTGGCGTCGGCGATGAGGTAGCGAAGCTCGTCGACCGTGTAGCGGGTGTTGACGTTGATCGGGATGGCCCGGACCTTGAACGCGGCCAGCATCGCCTCGAGGTACTCGTTGCCGTTGCGCAGGGCGATGGCGACGTGGTCGCCCGGGCCGACGCCTCGGCCCTCCAGGACGTGGGCGAGGCGGCTGGCCCGCTCGTCGAGCTCGGTGAACGTCAGCCTCGTCGTGCCGGCCACGACCGCCAGCCGTTCGCCGACGGCATCGACCACGCCCTCGAAGAGGTCCCCCAGGTTCCAGGTCAGCACTGCTCGAACGCTACTGGCGGGTGGAATTCGGCCCGAAATCGACTCGCGCCGCACCTGTTCGGGGTGCTTCACCCCGGCTCCCAGCGGCGCCTCATGGGGCGCGAACAGGGCGGCGAACCGGCGTCGCGCCCGGCACCATGGGGCTATGACCTCCGATCCGCCGGCAGCTGAGGTTCGCCCCGCGGGGATGCGCACGCCGCGGCTCGGCCCGTCGATGGGCCGTAGCCGGCGCCTCGGCTTCCGCCCGCGCCATGCCGAGCAGCACGCGAGCAGTCGAGCGAACTGGCTCCGCGCCGGCGTCCTGGGAGCGAACGACGGGCTCCTCAGCACAGCCAGCCTCCTGGTCGGGGTGGCGGCGGCCTCCGCCGATCGGTCGATGCTGCTCGCCACCGGGGCGGCGGCGCTGGTCGCCGGAGCCGGCTCGATGGCCATCGGCGAGTACAGCTCGGTGTCGTCTCAGCGGGACGCGGAGCTGGCCGACCTGGCCACCGAGGCGGAGGAGCTGCGCATGGCCCCGCGGGCGGAGCTGGCCGAGCTCACCGGGATCTACCAGGGCCGCGGCCTCGACCCCGAGCTGGCGCGGGAGGTGGCCGAGGCGCTGACGCGCACGGACGCGCTGGCGGCGCACGCCCGCGATGAGCTGGGCATCGACCCGGGCTCGCTGGCCCGGCCGCTCGAGGCGTCGGTCGTGTCCGCGGGCGCGTTCTCGATCGGCGCGCTGATCCCGATCCTCGTGGTCGTGCTCGTGGGCGCGACGGTGCGCGTTCCCGCTGTGATCGTCGCTGCGCTGATCGGGCTGGCCTCGCTGGGCGCGGTCGGCGCGCACCTCGGCGGCGCCCCACGGTTGCGTCCGGCCCTGCGGGTGCTGCTGGGCGGCGGCGCCGCGATGGCGATCTCGTGGCTCGTGGGTCAGGCCTTCAACGTGTCCGTGGCCTGACGGCCGAGCGCGGCTACTCGTAGTAGCGGAAGATGATCTCGCTGACACACGAGGGCTTGGCCGCGCCCTCGCACTCGAAGGTGAAGGTCATGTACACCTGGGCGCCGTTGCCGGGGA
>CAZCVS010000502.1:0-2242 GCA_964501845.1 uncultured Iamiaceae bacterium | reverse complement strand
CGCTCGTCACCGCCGACATCCACATCCGCTACCTCGGCCAGCCCCGCACCGACACCGTGACCGCATCGGCCGAGGTCGTGCGAGACGGTCGCCAGATGATCGTGATCGAGTGCCGCGTCCACGACGGAGGCGGTCACCTCATCGCATCAGCCGACGTCGGCATGATGGTCGTTCCGAGACGGCGCCCGCTTCCGTCGTAGGAGCGACGTGCACCCGCTCGTCGACGGCGTGAACCAGGGGTGAACCTTGTGCGGTGGTTCGCAAGCGGCCGGCGGCGCGTTGGTACGGTCGCCCGGTGAGCCTTCGCATCGGTGCCTCCACGTTGGCGGTCCTCGCGGTTCTGCTCGGGGCGGTCCTGTCGCCCGTCGCCGGGTCGGCGGCGCCGGCACGACGGGCTGGTGCGACGCCGACGGGTGACACCGACTGGGGTCGCCCGCACGGATGCGATCTCGATGCGGATGAGCCCACCGAGGTGACGGGCAGCTTCACGCCCGACGACGCCAAGACCTACCGCATGGTCCCGTTCAGGGTCCCGGAGGGCACGACCCGGGTGGAGGTCGGCTACGAGTGGGCCGATGTGCCACCCGCGCCGGAGGACGACGACGACGGCTCGACCGTGGATCTGGGCCTTTGGGACGCCGACGGGTACACGGAGGTCGACGGCTTCCGGGGCTGGTCGGGAAGCCGTCAGGGCAAGATCGCCGAAGGCATGGACCCGGTGTGGGTGCAGGCGGGCAGCGCCGAGCGGGGCTTCAACCCGGGCCCGATCAAGTCAGGCACGTGGTGGGTCGAGCTCGGCGCCGGCGGGGTGGCGCCCAACGGCACGACGTACCGGGTCGAGATCCGCTGCCGCTCGGCGAAGACGGCGCCTGAGGCGCCGGCCGACGAGGCCGCGCCCAAGCCCGATCCAGTCGACCCGGCACATGTGGCCGATCCGGATCCCGGCTGGTACTACGGCGACTTCCACCTGCACGGCTACCACTCGCACCCGGAGGGCCTGACCGGTCCCGAGGTCGTCGAAGCCGCGATGCGCAACGGCCTGAACATCGTCCCGGTCACCGAGTACGTGACCAACCGCCACTGGAACGACCTGGGTGAGGCCCAGCGGGAGCACCCGGAGACGCTGTTGTGGCCGGGGAGGGAGGTCATCACCTACTTCGGCCACTCGATCGTGCTGGGCGAGACGCCGGATGTGATCGAGTACCGGCACGGCTTCGAGGGCGTCGACCTGGGCGACATCCAGAAGGCGGTGAAGGCGGAGGGTGCCCTCTACGGCGTGGCCCACCCGACGATCTTCCCGCCCGAGTCGTTCGGCAACATGTGCCGCGGCTGCTTCTTCCAGCTCGGCGAGGACATCGACTGGTCGCTCGTCGACACCATGGAGCTCCACACCGGGGAGGTGCCCCAGAGCCCGTTCACCCGGACGGCCATCGACTTCTGGGACCAGAAGCTGCACGACGGCCACAAGATCACCGGCATCTCGGGCAGCGATGACAAGCACGGGTCGGGCTACGGCGCCACCGCCACCGCGGTGTACGCCGAGGAGCTGAGCCGGTCGGCCGTCGCCGATGCGCTGCTGCGCGGCCACGCCTACGTGATGGTCCTGGGCGTCGAGGACAGCCCGCACCTCGAGCTGCACGTGAAGGCGACGAACGGGCAGGAGGGCATCTTCGGCGACACGCTCGTGGCCGACGAGGCCACCGCCACCATGACGGTGACCGGAGGCGAGGGCCAGGCCGTCGACATCATCCGCAACGGCGAGGTCGTCGAGACCCGAGAGGTCGACGTCGACCCGTGGACCACGACGATCGAGATGACCCGGGACCCCGAGACGGAAGGCCTGCTGGGTACCTACTGGCGCACCGAGACGAGAGACGGCGACCAGCTGACCACGGTCGCCAACCCGGTCTTCCTCGCCGACGAGGAGCCCCCGCTCCACACGGCCAGCACCATCCCGGCGTTCTCCGAGACCGACCCGGCCGCGGTGGAGGACGAACCGCGCGGTGACGACGGAAGCGCTCCGGTCGTGCTGCTGGTCGTGGCCGCCGCGCTCGTCGGTGGCGGTGCGACCGTGTTCATCCGGCGCCGTCGCGCCACGACGGCCGGTGACCCGGATGCCTGACGCCTGAGATCGGTCCGGGTCGCGCCCGCTCGACCGGCAACGGCGTGGAGGCCCCGATCCAGGGGGAAGTAGCGTGCCCACGTTCCGGGCGCATAGCTCAGTTGGCTAGAGCGCTGCCCT
>CAZCVS010000501.1:0-2243 GCA_964501845.1 uncultured Iamiaceae bacterium | reverse complement strand
ACCACCACACGTAGTTGATGTCGGGATCGCCGCCGGGGTAGTTGCGGAACAGCATCGCCTGGTACTTCTTGCCGATGGCGTCGTCGATGAGCGCCGCCTGGTCCCGCTTGACGATCGTGACCTTCACGCCGATCTTCTGGGCCCGCTGCTGGACGAGCTCGGCGAGGCGCACGGTGTCGGGGTCAGAGGTCGACGTGACCGTGAACTCGGCCTTGCCGCCGTCGGCGACGTACTCCTCCACCAGGGCCTTGGCCTTCTCCAGGTCGTACTCGGGGAAGCCCGGGTCCTCGACGTAGCCGGGCGAGTCAGGACTGAACGGACCGTCGGCCACCGTGGGCAGCCCGTCGTTCTGGATGTCGTTGATCTCCGTGCGGTCGGAGCCGTGGGCCAGCGCCTGGCGCATCTTGATGTCGTCGAACGGGGGCTGGCTCGCGTTGAGCTGCACGAACGAGACCTCCGCGGCATCCTCGGACACGAGCATGTTCACGTCGCCGGCTTCGCGGAGGTCGTAGAGCTCGCCGCCGATGTCTTCGGCGTTGGTCGTGTGGATGATGTTGGCGCCATCCGCGCTCTTCAGCGAGTTGATGCGCACCGTGGCGTCGGTGAGGACACGGAACTCGATGCTGTCGGCGTACGGGTAGGGCTCACCATCGGGAGCGGTCTGCCAGTAGTCGGGGTTGGCGCTGCCGGTCAGCTTGTCGTTGGGGCTCCAGGCATCGAACTTGAACGGGCCGGTGCCGACGAGCTTGCGGTCGCAGGTGGTGTCGTCGTCGAGCTGCGACTGGGCCATGATCCCCATGCGGCTCGAGCTGTAGAGGAACGCCGGGAAGGCGGCCCACGGAACCTTGGTCTTGACCTTGACGACCTGGCCCTCGGCGGAGGTCGACTCGATGTTGCTCAAGACGAAGGTGAACAGCAGGGGGCTGCGGCCGGGGTACTCGCCGCGGTAGGCGTCGATGTTGTTCTTGACGACCTCGCCGGTGAGGTCGGAGCCGTCGTGGAACTTGATGCCGTCGCGGACGGTGATGGTCCACTCGTCGTACGTCTCGTTCGGCTCGACGCTCTCGGCGAGGTAGGGGACGTAGCCCCCTTCGGCGTTGGGCACCGTGAGGGTGTCGTAGATGGCCCGGACGACCAGCATCCCCGAGATGGCCAGCTGGCCCTCGGGGAGGCAGTAGCCGCTGGAGCTGTCGGCCTCGACGCCGTAGACGATGGTCCCGCCGCGCTTGGGGGAACCGGCGTCCTCGAGCCCGCTCTCGCCGGCGTCGGCGTTGAGGCCCTTGTCACTGAGCTTCTCGTCCGTCTTGGTCTCGTTCGCCTTGGTTCCGCCACAGGCCGATGCCATGAGGCTGAGCGCCAACACGGCGGCGATGGCGGCACTGACACGACGGCCAGACGGCCGGGCTGTTTGACGCATGGGTTCCCCTGAGGTGCGGTTGATGGTGGCCGCGGCCGCAGGTGTGACCCTCGGCAAGCGACGTGACCGCGACCATAGCTGGCCCCATCGAGCTCCGTGGCCGCATCGGTCGGACTTGACCCGCGGGTCAGTCGCCGCCGATCCAGACCCCGATCAGGGAGTGACCGGTGACGAGGCGCGGGGACGGGGGGCCCTGATCGCCCGGCAGCTCGGGGCCGAGGATGCCGTGGACGTTCGAGGCCTCGGCCACCGCCCACGGCGAGTGCCACAGCCAGACGTTCCAGACCTGCTTGGCGAACTGCTTGTTGATGGTCTCGTACGCCTCGCGGCGGGTGGTGCGGTCGGGGTCGGTCCGACCGGTGTCGAGGGCCTTGTTGATGACCGGGTCGTCGAAGCGCCCGAAGTTCACCGGGTTGTTGGTCCCGTACCACCAGATGTAGTTCATGTCGGGGTCCTCGCCCGGCTGGTTCCGGAAGGCGGCCAGCTCGTAGTCGCCGCCGATCACGCGCTTGATGAGGTCAGCCTCCGTCTCGATCTCGAGGGTCACCTCGAAGCCGGCGGCCTCGAGCATCTGGAGCTGGATCTGGGCTTGGCGGACGGCCACCGGGCCCGCGGACGTGAGGAGGGAGAGCTCGGTGTCCTTGCCGGCCTTCTTCATGGCGGTGACGTGGGCCTTGGCCGCATCGAGGTCGTACGCCGGGAAGCCGGGGTCGTCGAGGTGGCCGAGCACCGTGGGGGCGAAGGGGCCGTTCGCGATGTTGGGGAAGCCCTTGTTCGACTTCTCGTTGAGGGCGTTGCGGTCGATGGCGTGGGCGATGGCCAGGCG
>CAZCVS010000500.1:0-2255 GCA_964501845.1 uncultured Iamiaceae bacterium | reverse complement strand
CCGACCTCCTTGCGGCAGTGCTCGGTGTGGTGCCCGGGGTAGGCCTCGTGGGCGATGAGGTGGCCGATCACCGTCGACGAGACCGGCAGATCGGTGTTGATGGCGACCCGGCTGCGGAGGCCGCCCTCGTAGTAGTTGAAGCCAGACCACGGCTCGTTCGTGACCAGCTCGAACTCGACGTGCTCGCCCTCGGGCAGGCCGAACCGGGCCTGGGTCTTCTCCCGGAACGCCTCGGCCAGCGCGTGCACGGCGGTCGTCAGCTGCTTGGGGGTCATGATGTGCGACCCGCGCCAGGCGTCGTAGCGAGCGGCGAGCGAGCCGGAGCCGGGGAGCACCGACTCCAGGCGCCGGTGCGCGGCGGCGAGCACGTCGTGGTCGACGAACTCGGGACGGACGCCGTAGCACTGCTCCACCTCGTCGACGAACGCCACCTCCTCGCCGGCGAGCTTGCGGGCCGCGGCGTGCAGCCCGGCGGTCTGAGCGCGCAGCCAGCGGCGGCGCACCGGGTCGAGGTCGCCGTAGCCCGCGTCGAGGTCCGCCACCAGGGAGCGGACGTCGCCGACCAGGGCGGGCAGCGGGCGCCGCGGCTCGTCGGCCACCCGCTCGGCCAGCTCCTCCGGCCCGTAGTAGGCGTCGACCATGCCGTCGAGGTGGCGACCGAGCCGCAGCCCGACCTCCAAGTACCGCCCGACCGGGTCGTCGGGGTCGGTCGTGTCCGTCGCACTCATCGGCTCACCGTACCGGGAGACCTCAGTTCTTCTCGGGGTAGGAGACCACGTCGCCCCGGCCCGACACCGGGATGGTCTGGAGCAGGTGGTCGATGGACACGACGAGGCGGTCGCCGCTTCGGCCCTCGACGGTCAGCGACACCGTGCCGGAGTCGTAGCGGGCCAGGAAGGCGCGCCGGACCTCGGTGCCGAGCTCGCCGGTGGCGAGGTCGAGCGGGGCGACGGTGAAGGTCCGCTCGGTGCCCTCGAACACGAAGACGTTGATGCCGTCGTCGACCGGGACGAGCAGCGAGCGCGGCGTGCTGTCGAAGAGCGCGTCGGAGTTCCGGTAGGGACCGACGGAGACCGGCTGGGCGGTTCCGAGCGAGGCGTTGGCCCACGACCGCTCGCCCGTCGCCAAGTCCCACGCCGCCAGACCGCCCCGCGGGGTGCCCCGGGTGGTGACCGTGAGCGCCACGACGGTGCGACCGACGATCTCGCGGGGCTCGGCCTTCAGGTCGCTGGGCATCGGGAGGAGGCGGGCCTCGCCGGTCGGGAGGTCGACGACGACCAGCGCGCCGCCGGACCCGCTGAGCACCAGGTCGCGCTCGCCCACCACCACCGACTCCTCGTCGACGCGCCCCAACCCGGTCAGCCGCGAGGTCCACCGGACGGTGCTGGTGGTCGGGTCCCAGCGCACGACGCAGCCGTCGCCGAACCCGAACACCGCCAACACATCCGTGCTGCCCGGGACGGCCCGGACCTCATCGCCGGGCGACATCTCGAGGTCCCACGGGGCCCGGTCTCCCCTGGGGCAGCGCGGGGTGGTCGAGCGGATGGTCCGGCCGTTGGCCGGGTCGACGAGCGCGACCGGCGTGAGGGCGCTGGTGTCCTCGGGGTCGTCCACGATGAACAGCTGGTCGCCGACGACCGACATCGACCCCGAGGTGGCCGTCAACCGCTTCGCCCACAGCGGTTCCGAGGAACGGGTGCCGTAGGCGGTCACGTAGGCGTCGGTGGTCCGCACCACGAGGCGACCGCGGATGCCGGCGAAGCAGCGGGGGCATCCGGAGGTCAGCTTGTCGCGCAGGGTGGCCTTCCACTTCGTCTCGCCAGTCGCGGGATCGAGGGCGTAGAGCCGGTCGTCCACGCCCGCGAACAGGGTGTCGCCGACGAGCGCCACCTCGGCGCTGTGTGCGCTGGCGCCGAGCGCCTCGCTCTGCCACTCCAGTGCCGACGCGTCGCCCGAGAACGAGATGCGCGCGAGGCGGCGGGTGGTCGTCGAGCCCGCGGTGTCCTGGAGGATCATGGCCACGTCGGCCTCAGACCCGTCGCCGTCATCGGACGGGGGCAGCACGGTCCCGCTCCCGCTCAAGGTCAGCTGCGAGGAGTTGAACGCCACCCGGTCGAACCCCTTGGTCACCGTGTCCACCTCGCAGCTGCGGATGGCACCGAAGAGCACGAGGCCGATGGTCACCAAGATCACGATGGGCACGACGGCGCAGCCGAGGCGGTGGCTGACCACGATCCCGTCCGATCCCGACCGGC
>CAZCVS010000499.1:0-2258 GCA_964501845.1 uncultured Iamiaceae bacterium | reverse complement strand
TCGCCCAGCTCGAAGCGGCCTACGACCTGCTCTCCAAGACCGACGACCCCATCGCCGCCATCGCCGCCGCTGATCCCGCCGGCGAGGTCCGCCTGCAGGCGTCGTGGGCCCAGGGCCAGATCGTCGTCTGGGCCGCGGGTCCCAGCGCCGCTCCGGCCACGGCCGAGGAGCTCTCCGACCGGCTCGAGGCCATCGGCGGCCCCGCGGTCGGCTGGAGCGTGCACCCTGCGGTCGTCCTCCCCGGCGGCGCCCGGGCCGCAGCCCTGTCGATCCCCGTGGGCGAGGCCCTCGGCTGGCTCGTCGCTGTCGGCGGCGGGCTGGGCCGGGAGGGCGTGGGCGCCAGCGTGGCGTGGCTCGGTCGGGTGGCCGTGGCGGCGGTCCGCCTCGTCGCCCGCGGTGCCATCGTCCCCACCCTCCCCGGCACCAAGCAGCCCGAGGGGCGGGCCATGGACCTGAGCGTCAAGTGGGTGCCGGCGCTGGTCGAGGAGGCCGGCATCGCCGCCATGGCCGCCGCCATGCCCGGTCCGGTCACCGCGCTGGCCCACGCCGACCCCCGCAACGTGACGCTCGCCGTGCAGGGCGCGGTCGTCGACACCATCGTGCGCCAGGCCGCCGGGATGCTCGAGTTCCCGGCCCCGCCGCCGGTCGTGCGCACCACCGCGGCGGTGGCCGAGGCCTTCGTCACCCGCCTCGACGGCACGTCGTTCGAGGCGCCGGTGTCCGCCGGTGCCGAGGTGTCCAAGCGCATCGACCGCTGGTCCAAGCCCCTCACCGGCACGGCCCGGGTGAAGCTGGTCATCACGCTCGACCCGCCGGACTCCGGCGACGCCTGGTTCCTGTCGGTGCTCGGCCCGGGTGCCGAGGGCACGCTGCTGCCCATCGAGCAGGCGCTCGCCGACGGGAAGTCCACCAAGCCCCTGGCCGACGAGCTCAACCGCGTGGAGCGGGTCTTCCCGGCACTGCTGCGCCCCGGTGCGATGCGCCGCGGTCAGGTCTACCTGAGCCAGGACGAGGCCTGGGACCTGATGACCAACACCGGTCCGCTCCTCGAGGCCGCGGGCTTCGACGTCCGGGTCCCGGCGCTGTCCCGCAAGAAGCCGTCGCCATCGCTGCGCCTCTTCGCCGAGTCGATGGGCGGCGACACGGTCGTCGGTGCCCACCAGCTGTCCAACGTCAGCTGGTCCGTCCTGTTCGACGATGTGGAGCTGACCGCCGAGGACATCGCCCGTCTGGCGGCCGAGGCCCGTCCGCTCGTGCGCTCGCACGGCAAGTGGGTCGAGCTCGATGCCGTGGACCTCAAGGAGGCGGCCGCCGCGCTGGCCGAGCGCCAGGATCAGACGAAGATGACCGGCGCGGAGATCCTCCGCCACTCCGTCGGGCTGGAGGGCAACCACCTCGCTGGCGGCGTCACCGTCGATGGCAGCGGCTGGGCCTCGGAGCTGTTCGAGAAGGCCTCGCACATCTCGACCGACCCCGTCACCACGCCCGAGGGGTTCGTCGGAGAGCTGCGGAGCTACCAGGCCGAAGCCCTCGCCTGGCTGTCGTTCCTGCACACGGTCGAGCTGGGCGGCTGCCTGGCGCTCGACATGGGCCTGGGCAAGACCCCGACCATGCTCGCCCACCTCGCCCGCACCACGGGCAACGGTGCCGCCCTGGTCATCGCCCCGCCGGCCGTCGTCGGCAACTGGGCTGCCGAGGCGGCGAAGTTCACTCCTGATGTGAAGGTCGTCGTCCACCACGGCGCCAACCGCGCCACGGGCACCGCGCTCGAGCGGTCGTTCGATCGGGCCGACGTCGTCATCACCACCTACGGCACCGCCGTCCGCGACATGGACGTCCTCTCGGAGCGGGCGTGGTCACAGGTCGTGCTCGACGAGGCCCAGGCCATCAAGAACCACACCTCGGAGACCGCCCAGCAGCTGCGCCGGCTCGACGCCCGCACCCGAGTCGCGCTCACCGGGACGCCCATCGAGAACGGCCTCGGCGACCTGTGGGCCATCTTGGACTTCACCAACCCCGGCCTCGTCGGCAACCGGCCCGGGTTCATCGCCCAGATGCAGGGCGAGGGCGAGGCGGCGCTGCGTGCCCTCAACGGCATCTTGGTGTTCCGCCGGACCAAGAGCGAGCCCGAGGTCGCCCGGGAGCTGCCGGACCGCATCGACGAGCTCGACCACTGCATGATGACGCCCGAGCAGATCGGCCTCTACCAGGCGGTGCTCGACGGGCTGGTGGCCGACGCCACCCAGGTGGGCGGGGGC
>CAZCVS010000498.1:0-2266 GCA_964501845.1 uncultured Iamiaceae bacterium | reverse complement strand
TCACCGTCGACCTGGGCGACTGGTGGTTCAACCTGCGCCCGTCGAACACCGAGCCGCTGCTGCGCCTCAACCTCGAAGCCCGCACCCGTAGCGAGTGCGAAGATCACACGTCCGAACTGCTCCACCTCATCACCAAGGGATGACCGTCATGGCCCTCGACCCGAAGCTCCTCGAAATCCTGGCCTGCCCGGAGGACAAGGGATCGCTCCTCTACTTCGAATCGGAGCAGGCGCTGTACAACCCGCGGCTCAAGCGCCGCTACGAGATCCGCGACGACATCCCGGTGATGCTCGTCGACGAGGCCACCACGGTCGACGACGCCGAGCACGACCGGCTGATCGCCAAGGCCGAGGCTGAGTCCACCCCCTCGACCCTGTCCTGACCGGCTGATCGTCGTGGCCGACGCCATCGACTCGCTGGGGCTGCGCGAGGCCGTCTTCGACCTGCCCGAACAGATGGCGGCCGCCGTGCGCAGCCTCACCGTCACCGGACCGCTGCCGGCTCACGACGAGATCGCCAACGTCTTGGTGCTGGGCACCGGTGCCGCCGGCTGGGTCGGCGACCTGCTGAGCGCGGTCGCCGGGCCCTTCATGCCGGTCCCCCTCGTGGTCCACAAGGGCTTCGAGCCTCCGTCGTTCATCGATGCCTCGACCCTCGTCGTTGCCATCTCCGCCTCGGGTGACTCGCCGGAGGTCGTGGCCTCAGCTGGAGTCTGCATCGAGGCCGGCGCCAAGCTCTTCGCGGTGACCAGCGGCGGCCAGCTGGGCGCCATGGCTGACGCGGCCGAGGCCCCCACCGTGTTCCTGCCCCACGCCGAGTCGGCCACCCCCGTGCCGCCCCGCGCACGCGTCGGTGCGCTCGCCGTCCCGGTGCTCAAGGCGTTCGACTCGCTCGGGCTCTTCCCTGGAGGCCGCGACTGGATCGCCGCGGCCATCGCCCAGCTGCGAACCCGCCGCGACGAGCTGTCGACCGCGGGCAACGCGGCCGATCGCCTCGCCCGATCCCTTGCCGGCACCATGCCCCTCGTCTACGGCGGCGGGGTCCTCGGCGGGGTGGCGGCCACCCGCTGGAAGGCGCAGATCAACCAGAGCGCGAAGTCCCCGGCGTTCGTCGGGGAGCTGCCCGATGTGGTGCACGGCGAGCTGGCCGGATGGGGCCAGCACGGCGATGTGACCCGCCAGGTGCTGTCGCTCGTCTTGTTGCGACACGACGAGGAGCCACCGGCCGTGTCCGAGCAGTTCGACCTGGTCGAGCTGTGGTCCGACGAGGTCATGAGCGCCATCCACACCGTGCGGGCCGAGGGCGACGGCGCCCTCGCCCAGCTGCTCGACCTCGCCCTCATCGGCGATGTCGTCGCCTTGGAGCTCGCCGACCAGTACGGGATCGATCCCGGACCCACCCCCGTCATCGCCCCGTCGCCCGCCGACGTCGCCGCCCGTGCCGAAGCTCCCTGATCCGCTGCTGGAGCTGGCCGCCCGCGTCTCCAACCGGGGCCGGTGGGGCGACGACGACCGTCGCGGCACGCTCAACCTGATCGATGCCGCGGCCGTGCAGCGCGGCGCGACCGCCGTGCGCCAGGGCCGCCCGTTCTCGCTCGCCATCCCCTTCGACGCCGACGGGCCCCAGACCGGAGGGATCCCCGGGCGCGACAACCCGAGCCTGGAGATGATCGCCGTCAACGTGGCCTTCGTCGGCGCGGACGGGTTCACCACCAACGACGACCGGTTCTCCATGGGCACCCAGGCCGCCACCCACTGGGACGCCCTCTCGCACGTGGGCTACAGCGGTGAGCTCTACAACGGCGTACCGCTTTCGGCCGTCACCGAGGCCGGCGCGTCGGAGCTCGGCATCGAGCACTTCGGCCCGGTGGCCACCCGTGGCATCCTCCTCGACGTGGCCCGCCTCCACGGGGTCGACCACTTCGACGACAACCACCCGATCACCGCCGGCGACCTCGACGGTGCCCTGGCCGCCACCGGGGTCGAGGTGGCCCCGGGCGACATCGTCTTGGTGCGCACGGGCCACTTCCACTTCCTGCGCATCGGCGAGAAGGACCGTTACCGGATGACCTGCCCCGGTCTGTCCGTCGGCACCATCGACTGGCTCCACGACCACCAGGTCGCCGGTGTCGCCACCGACACCCTCGTCCTGGAGTGCTTCCCGGGTGAGGACCCGGCTGCGCTGCTGCCCGTCCACATGATCCACCTCCGCGACATGGGCCTCGCCCAAGGTCAGATCTGGGCCCTCGACGAGCTCGCTGCCGACT
>CAZCVS010000497.1:0-2269 GCA_964501845.1 uncultured Iamiaceae bacterium | reverse complement strand
GTGACGACGTGGTCGGCCACGTGGTCAACGTCGCGGCCCGGATCACCGAGGTGGCCAAGGGCAGTGAGGTGGTCGCGTCGGTCGACGTCCGCCAGGCGGTGGCGCCGATGGCGGGCGTGCAGTTCGGCCGAGCCCGGCGCACCAAGCTCAAGGGCGTCGAGCCCATCTCGCTCGTCCGCGTCACGCCGGCCCCGTGACCTTGGAGCCAGCGGCCCGCTCCACGCTGCTGGAGACCATCGAGACCCAGCGCTTCGGCTGCGAGATGTCCGGGTCGAACCTCTACTCCGACATCCTGCGGTTCGTCGCGGACGACGTGGCCGACGGCGGCACCATCGCCGACCTCCTGGAGCCGGTCGCCCTCGCTCCGTTCGGCGACGCGGTCATCTTGCGCCTGCTGGCTGCGCTCCACCTCCTGGTGCTCGACGGTCGGGCGCCCGGTCTGGCCCGCCACTTCCCGTCGGCGGGAGGCGCGCCGGGCCGCGGGTTGGGCGACGACGTGCGGACGACGGCCCACGGCCACCGCG
Source organism: uncultured Iamiaceae bacterium (assembly GCA_964501845.1). Taxonomy (GTDB): domain Bacteria; phylum Actinomycetota; class Acidimicrobiia; order Acidimicrobiales; family Iamiaceae; genus Aquihabitans. The sequence goes on along the minus strand of CAZCVS010000497.1, from coordinate 1,745 downwards.
ACGAGATCGCCGTGCGCCTGACGCAGGGCGTGCAGACCAACGAGGTCGGACGCAGCGCGGCCCTCCTCGGCGGGTACCTCGAGGCCGCCCGGCTCGGCCTTCCGCTCCGGGTCCTGGAGGTCGGGGCCAGCGCCGGTCTGAACCTGCTGTTCGATCGGTACTGCTACCTCGGCTCGGACGGTGCGGTCTTCGGTTCGCCCGACAGCGCCCTGGTGTTCGACGGCCCGTGGTTCGCCGCCGCCCCCGACCTCACCGTGCCGCTGGTGGTGCAGGAACGGCGGGGGAGCGACCTGGCACCCATCTCGGTGGCCACCGCCGAGGGCCGGCTCCGGCTCCGCTCGTTCGTGTGGGGGGATCAGCTCGACCGCCTGGCGCGCCTCGACGCCGCGATCGCCGTGGCCGAGGCCGACCGGCCAGTCGTCGACCGGGCCGCGGCCCCCGAATGGCTGCGGGACCAGCTCGCCGTGCCGCAGCCGGGCTGCACCACGGTGGTGGCCCACTCGATCATGTTCCAGTACCTCTCCGATCGGGCGCGCCAGGCGATGCTCGAGGCCATCGACGCGGCGGGCCGCGCCGCCACGCGCCACGCGCCGTTCGTGTGGCTGCGGCTGGAGCCCGGTGGCGATCAGGCCGAGCTTCGGCTGACCTCGTGGCCTGGCGGCACCACCCACCTGCTGGCGAAGTCGTCGTACCACGGCCCGCCGGTGGTCTGGCTGGCGCCCGAGGGCGGCGTCTTGCGCCCGGGCGCCTAGCGCAAGCCGCGAAGGCGTCAGGCCGCAGCCGGCTCCGTTGCGGCGCGCCGGGCGAGCCGATCGGTCCGCAGCCGCTCGAACCCGAGGGCGATGAGGGTGCCACCCCCCAGGGCGACGATGCCGAAGAACGCGTCGAGCCAGTAGTGGTTGCCCGTCACGAGGATGCAGAAGAACGTGGTGGCCGGGTAGAGGAACCACCAGTACCGCTTCTTGCCGTGGCCGATCACCATGATCATGCTGAGCGCGCACCAGGTGGACCACCCCACGTGCAGGCTGGGCATCGCCGCATACTGGTTGGAGACCGCGGCCATCCCGCCTTCACCGAACTTCCAGAGCCCACCCCAGACGTCGATGGTGTCGACGATGCCGTACCCGTTGCAGTCGGCCCCCTGCCCGAGGCAGGCACCGTAGGGCGAGTCGGTGTCGAGCAGGCGCGGCGGCATCAGGGTGAACGACGCGAACCCGATCAGGGCCAGCGCGGTCATGCCGGCGAGGGTGGTGCGGATGAAGCGGTAGCGGCCGGGGGCGAGGCGGTAGGCGGCGATGAGCACGCCGATGGTCACGATGAAGTGGGCGGTGCCGTAGTACACGTTCCACGCCTTGATGAACCCGTTCGCCGGCAGGTCGAGGTACCACGACTGGAGCTGCGGCTCGATCCACAGGTGCAGCGCCTCCTCGATCCTGATGATGTCCTTGGCGTGGCCGAAGGCGATGATCCGAGACTCCTGCCCAGCCCCGAAGAAGTTCCGGATCTGCGAGTAGACGAAGTAGAAGGCGCCGGCGAGCAGGACCTCGTGCCACCACTTGAGGCCCTCGGCCTCGGGGGTGTCCTCCGCGGAGGTGAGGGAGGTGGCGGTGGCGGTGGTCATGGTGCAGGGGTGGCGGGCCGGACCTTGTGGCCAACGGCGAACGCCGGGGCGCCGAAGAGGCTGACGATCAGGTTGAGCAGGTACATCAGCAGGCCCAGGGCGATGGCCTGAGACTGTGGCACGC
>CAZCVS010000496.1:0-2290 GCA_964501845.1 uncultured Iamiaceae bacterium | reverse complement strand
CGTAGCGCTGCGGATCCTGCACGAAGTAGATGCAGGCGGCGTCGACGTGGTTGTACGCCGTGGTGACCTCGGGGTACTCGGCGGCGACGAGGTCGAACACCCGCTGCCACAAGTCGCCGGAGAACGTCAGCACGTTGGTCTTGTGGACCATCGTGAGGTGCTTGCGGGGGCGGCTCTGGGCCAGCTCGAAGGCGTAGCGGATGACCCGCTCCACGCCGAGACGGGTGTTGACCGAGCCCTGGGTCGCGATCTCGTTGGGGGTGTCCTTGCGGAGGAACCCGCCCTCGCCGGCGTAGGTGCCCTCGGTGTTCTCCCGCACCACGAAGAAGTCGATGTCCTTCTCCGGCAGGGTGAACGGGCGCAGGTTGACGTACTGGTCCAGCGCGAAGCGCATCTTGAGCAGCAGCCCGCGCTCGATGACGCCCGGGGGAACGTCGGGGGTGCCGACGGCTCCGAGGAGGATGGCGTCGAAGGTCCGCAACTCGTCGAGCACCTCGTCGGGGAGCACGGTGCCGTCGCGGAGGTACCGGGCGCCTCCCAGGTCGAACTCGGTGGTGTCGAGCTCGACGCCAGCGGCCCGGACGACCTTGAGGGCCTCGGCCACGACCTCCGGGCCGATCCCGTCGCCGCCGATCACTGCGATCCGATGTGCCACCACTGCTCCGTCTCCGTTCCTTTTCGATTCGGGTCTCGATCCCGCAGCCGGTGCCGGCGCGGATGCGCTGACAACGACAAAGCCGCCCACCGAAGTGGACGGCTCAAGGCGCACACCGGCGATCGGTGTGCGCTACCCGATGGTAATGGCCGGGGCGGGGCGGGACATGGGGCCAAGTCTAGGCCCGTCTTGGCGTTCCCCCGCAAGGAACACCGGCCGAGGTACGGTCGGCCGGACCATCCTCACGAGGTGACCACGTTGCTGCCCCCGTCCTGCGCCCGTTGCGGTGCACCCCTGCCGGCCGTCGCGGCCGATCCCACCCACCCGGAGTGGTGCGGCGCGTGCGCGGCTCGGGCCCTCGACGCCCCCGGGGTGCCCCCGAGCACGCCCTCGTCCTCGAGCCGCACGAGCCAGGCACCGTGGAGCAATCCCACCACCGCTGCGGATCCCGTCTCGGGCTCCGCCCTCGTGGTCCGCACCCGCGTGCTCGACGGGATCCTCACCGGCCTGGCCGCTTCGGCCATCGCCGGCGCCCTGTGGTGGGGCGTCTCGTACGCCATCGCCACCAACACCGACGTCGACCAGTGGCACCTCGGCTCGATCCTCGTCGGTCTCATCGTCGGGCAGGGCGTGCTCACCGGCAGCCGTCGCGGCGGCGCCGTGTCGGGCCTGATCGCCCTCGTGCTCGCCTCGCTGACCGTTCTGGTGACCGTGTACTTCATCGACCGCAGCCAGATGATCATCGGCCTGACCGACGCCGGCCGAAGTTCCGACGTGCCCCTGTGGTCGGGCTTCGGCACCGTGATCGACGTGTACCGGGCCTGGTGGGAGTTCGACCCGAGCCGCCCGGCCATGTGGCTGCTCGGCCCCGCGGCTGCCGTCGCCACGGCCGGGTGGCCCGGCCGCCGGCCGCTCGTCGGCTGATCTCGGGAGAGGGTCCCGGCACCCTCTCCTACACTGCAAGTCATGAATGACGATCCGATCCCGCTGTCGCAGGCCGCGTACGACCGCATCAAGGCCGAGCACGACGACCTCGTCACGCGGGGCAAGATCGACATCGCCCGTAAGATCGAGACGGCACGCGAGCTGGGCGACCTCTCCGAGAACGGCGACTACCACGCCGCCAAGGAGGAGCAGGGGAAGATGGCCGGGCGCATCAACCACCTGGCGAACCTCTTGGAGAACGGCGTCATCGTCGATTCCGAAGGCGCCGACGAGGTCCAGCCCGGCGTGATCGTCGGCATCCGCTACGACGGAGACACCGACGTCGAGCGCTACCTGCTCGGCTCCATCGAGGAGCGCGTCGAGGGCGTCGAGGTCATGTCGCCCGGCTCGGCCCTCGGCACCGCCCTGGTGGGCGCCAAGATCGGCGACACCGTCGAGTACGAGACCCCCACGGGCGCCAAGCTCAAGGTCGAGATCGTCTCCATCGGCGACTGATCAGCCGCACGCCACCCCATCCCTCTCGAACTTCGTAGGTGAGGGCGCCCGTCTGGGAGCTCTGAGCTACGAAGTTCGTTCGTTTGGCGGGATCAGGCGTTCTTGGGGAGCTCGCTGAAGGGGACGTTCTTGGTGTCGCCGGGCTCCTTGGGGAGGCCGAGGACGCGCTCGCCGATGATGTTGCGCTGGATCTGG
>CAZCVS010000495.1:0-2306 GCA_964501845.1 uncultured Iamiaceae bacterium | reverse complement strand
AGGGTGCGGACGCCGGCCTTGGCCGCTGTCTCCCCGGCCTGGCGCACCGTCGAGTGGTAGTCGATGGTGTCGAGGAAGCGCTGGATCGGGATCTGGCTGACGAGGTCATCCCGGAGCACGGTCTGGACGTAGGCGTCGGCCCCGGCGCACAGCTCGTCGAGCCCGGCGCAGGGCACGCCGTCGCCGCCGATGACCACGGCGGTGCCCGCGTGCTCGATGCGGTAGCCGAGGGTCGGCTCGACCGGCTTGTGGTCGGTCGGAGCAGCGATGATCCGCACATCGGCCTCGACATCCTCGTACACCAGGCCGCCGGCGGACTCGGTGACGACGGGCTGCGGGCCCTCGGTCATGTCCGCGTGGTGGGCGATGCGGTAGCCGATGTCGGGGCCGAGCATCGCCAGGATCCCGTCCACCACCACCTGGGTGTTGCCGGGACCGGTGATCGGCAGCGGGTTGGGGGTGAGGCTGGTGACCCACCGGCCGGTGATGGCGTCGTTCAGGTCGGTGATGTGGTCGCTGTGGAGGTGGGTGAGCAAGACGGCGTCGAGCATGGACCACGCCGTCCCCGCCGCGGCGAGGCGCAGGCCGACGCCGCGGCCGGCGTCGAACAGGAACGTCTTGCCGCCCGCTCGCACCAGCGTGGACGGTCCCGCCCGGTTCGGGTCGGGCAGCGGCGAGCCGGTGCCGAGGAGGGTGATCTCGATGGTCATGGGACGTCCTTCAGGAGAGACGACTTCAGGAGAGTCGGTGGTCGAGCAGGTCCAGCACGGCGCGGGCGAAGCGCTCGGGCGCTTCGACCATCGGGTAGTGGCCCACGCCCTCGAGCGTGGTGAGCGGCGTGCCCGGGCGGGTGGCGACGAGCGTCTCGGCCATGGCGTGCACCGCGACCGGGTCCAGATCGCCCCACACGATGCCGACGGGCGACGGGTGGGCCTCGATGGCCCCGGTGAAGCGGCGCTCCTCCGCCCGGCGGTCCTCGATGTAGCGGATGGTCCGCGGCAGCAGGGCCAGTCCGCCGGCGCGCACGGCCAGATGGACGATCACGTCGAGGTCGAGCTCGGTCTCGTCGTCGATGAGCGTGTCGGGGGCGAACGTCGCCACCACGCCGGCTCGGTACGCCGTCCCGCCGTCCGATGCGACCACATCGGCGGCCTCGTCGGGGAGGCCGAGGAGGACCTGCTGGCCGAGCGTGAGCTGGGCCATGGCGATGTAGATCGACCCGTTGGTCACCACCCGGCGCCGGACCTGGAGGCCGAGCGTCCCTTCCGTCATCCGGGCGAGGAGCTCTCCGCCCACCGTGTCGCCCATGTCGTGGGTGACGAGGTCGACCTCGGTGAGGCTCTCCGCGGCGATCACCGCCTCCACGTCATCCGCGTAGCGGCGGATCGAGTAGCGGTGGTCGGGCTTGTCCGACAGGCCGAACCCGTGGACGTCGAGGAGGACCACGTCGCGCTCGGCGGTGAGCGCGGGGAGCACCGGCTTCCAGTCATAGGAGCAGGTCGGGAACCCGTGCAGCACGAGCAGCGGCGGGTTGCCGGCAGCTCGGGCAGCCGGGAACCGGGCGCACCAGACCTGGCGGTCGCCGACATCGACCCGGCGGCCCGCGGCTTCCCACGTACCGGCGGCCTCGACGACCTCCGGCCGGTGGAACCGCTCAGCCATCGAGCGGGCTCCGGAGGGTGGCGTCGTCGCTGCCCACGCAGGGGATCAGCGACGACCACGCCAGCGCGGCCTCCCGGTGGACGAGGGCATCGGTGTAGCCGGGGAAGTTGGTGAGCTCGACGAAGGCCGCTCGGCTCGGATACCAGATGGCCAGGACCTCGTCGTAGGCGTCGTGCTCGCAGCCGATGAGCGGCGCGGTGGCCTCGGTGGCCCAGAGGATCTTGGCGCCGACCGCGGCCAGCCCCTGCTGGGCCACCACGCCGTAGTCGAGGTACACCTCCCGACCCGAGCGGCCGCCGGTGTCGCGGCCGTCGGCGTAGGCGGCCCGCTCCCGGTACTTGTTCAGGTTGAGCATCACGACCGGTCCGTCGCTGCCCGCCGCAATGGGCGCGGCGTAGGCCGCGACCTGCTGGGGCTCGGGCATCGTGTGGCCCTTGCCGTCGAGGAACTCGGCAGTGGGCGCGACGGGATCGGCGACGTTGCTCATGCGATCACCGTAAGTAGTGGCACAGAAACTGTCAATAGTCTCCCGGGGGTTCCCCCGGCTCGGCGGCGGCGTCCCGGGCCTACGCTGTCGTCCCGAGCCCGCCACCGAGGAGCACTGCGATGGGTCTGTTCAAGCACGAGGACGACGAGGCGAAGGC
>CAZCVS010000494.1:0-2308 GCA_964501845.1 uncultured Iamiaceae bacterium | reverse complement strand
GACAGCTGGTCGTCGTCCACGGACGCTCCTTCTCAACTATTTGGTTGAGAACAACGTACGGACGAGGCCACCAGTTGTCAACCCATCGGTTGATGAAGGGGTGGGGAAAGCGGCTCAGCCCACCGTGGTTGGAGCGGGAGACGCGCTGCGGTTGCCGCGGGCATCCACAGCGCGGACCGTGTACGCCGTTCCGGCGGGAGCGGCATCGTCGGTGTAGACCCGGGTTGCCGCCGAGACCGTGGCGATGACGCGGCCGTTGCGGATGACGTCGTAGTTGGCCACGCCGGTCGCGTCGCTCGATGCGGTCCAGGTGAGCCGGCGGCTGTCGCCAGTGCTCGTGACCGTGAACCCGCCCGGCGTGGTGGGAGCGGTGGCGTCGAGCGGGCAGAAGCGAGCGAAGCCGCCGAGCCAGTCGGTGGCGGCGTTGCCGCTGTAGGCGCCCCGGTTGAGGTCGCCGCCGACCCACAGGCAGCCGCGGTCGTCGCCATCGATGGCCCAGATGCCTTCGCCGGAAGCACCCTTCAGCGACGACGGGAACCAAGTGGTGTCGTAGGTCCAGGTGGCCGTGTCCCACACCCCGATCAGGTTGATCGAGTCGATGGCCCGGAACGACGGCGGCATCGGGAACACGTTGGATCCGTGGTAGATCCAGCCGCCGCAGTGGCAGCCCACGTAGGCCTTGGTCCCGACGACCTCGATGGCCTGCGTGTCTCCGCCTGGCTTGGTGATCGAGGCGTCGACCAGCTTGGTGCGGGCTCGGTTCCAGAGCTGGATGTTGTGCTCGGAGCCACCGACGACCAGCCGGTCGCCGAGGTCGGCGACGGCCTGCTGGTACTTGGGGCGCGTCTTGTCGGACGGCCTCCATGCTCCCGTGCCGGCGACCGGTGCGCCGTTGGCGATCGAGCTGATGCCGAAGTAGCCGTGGGTGGCGCTACCGCCCATGGAGCTGAAGTTGCCGGCCAGCAGCACCCGGGTGCCGTCGTCGGTGACCGTGAGGTCGGCGACCGAGCCGTTGGGCTTCGGCTTCCAGTTCCCCAGGGACCCGTCGGCCACGCTCACGCTCATGGCGTGGGAGACGGCGACCGGCACGGTGCTGGTTCCGGCGACCACTCGGTCGAACGTGCCGCCCGCGTAGATCCACGGCCCGCGCACGTCGATCGTGCGGACCCGCCAGGCCGATGCGCCGACGCGAGAGACCCGGGCCTTCCAGCCGGGGAGCACCGCGCCGGTGGTGGAATCGAGCGCGGCGAGGCCCCGGGTGTTGACGACGCCGTTCACGCTGGTGAAGTCACCGGCGATGATCAGCTTGTTGTCGGGGGTCAGGGCGATGTCCCAGACCCGTCCGACGATGACGGGTCGGAACGTGCTGATCCAGTTCCCGTCGAGGTCGAACGCCGCCAGCGCGGCCTGCGCCGTTGTAGCACCGGTCGGCCCCTGCTTGACCCCGGTGAAGCGGCCGCCGACGTAGACCCGGGTCGGGCTGGTCTCGATCGCCAACACGTTGGTCTTCCACGGTTCGACGTTCTGTTCGTTGGTGTGGTTCATGCCGACCACGCCCCACGGAGCCAGCTCGGATCGGTCCTTGAGGCCCGCGGGCTTCGGCGCGGCGGCGTAGCCCCCGGCGGGGATGGCCGGGATGGTCGTGCTCCCGAGCTTGGGCCGCAGCCACACGCGGGTGAAGGGGATGGCGTACGACGTCGACGACTTCTGCCACAGGTGCGAGGTCGCGCTCGTGGAGCCCTTGGGTGCGCCCTTGCCGAAGCTGAAGCCCATGAGGTTGCCGTTCTTCGACCAGGCCCAGGTGAACATGCGCTTGAGGCCCTGCTGGCCGGCGAGCTTGTTCGTGGTCTGCCCGGCGATGCCCTTCTCGTACGTGTCGCGGGTGTTCGAGCCGGCGTAGGAGGTGCCGCCGATGACGATGCGGTTGAGCAACTGGGCGCCGTCCCACTTCCACGTCCACTTGGTGAAGCGCGGGAACATCCGCACCTGCTGCTTGGCGGTGCCGGCGGTGTTGGTCGCCCGTTCGACCCGGATGCCGTCGCCGAGCGCGGCGGGCGAGGCGCCGTTGATGAGGCCGGTGATCGTGGCGTTGTCGAGCGCGGCAGGGGCGAACGCAGCCGAGCCCGACACCGTGTTGCGGACGGCGGCCGCGCCGCCCTGGCCCATGGGGGAGAAGGTCCAGCCCTGGCGCCCTCGCCCGATCAACACCCAGCCGCCGCCGTCGGTGGTCATGTCGCAGTAGAACGGAGCGGGCCGGTCCATGGCCGAGGTCAGGAGCCAGTAGGTGCCGCTCCGGCTCTTCGGGAAC
>CAZCVS010000493.1:0-2315 GCA_964501845.1 uncultured Iamiaceae bacterium | reverse complement strand
ATCTACATGGGCTGCCACTGCGGCAACTGGGTCTACGAGGGCACCAACAACTGGACCTCGCCCACGGGCTTCCGCTCGGTCCAACCCATCAACCTGGTGGGCCAGTGGGACGCCGCCACGTTCAACTACGACACGTCGTGGTACCCGTCGTCGCTCAAGGGCGCCAGGGGCGAGGGCATCTGGGCCATCGACAAGGACTCCCGCGGCTGCCTGTGGGTCGGCGGCGACCTCAACCGCGGCGGCTACAGCGGCAACGCCGCCACCGACTGGCTCGGCGGCTTCGCCCGCTTCTGCGGCGAGGACACCACGCCGCCCACCACTCCGGCGAACCTGACCGCCACCACGAGCGGGTCCGGCGTGAAGCTCGACTGGGGCGCCTCCACCGACGCCAGCGGCACCGTCTCCTACGACGTGTACCGCGACGACCGGGTGATCGCCACGGTCTACGGCCGCACCTACACCGATCCGAACGTGACCGGCACCCGCCGCTACACGGTCCGAGCTGCCGACGCCCGCGGCAACCGCTCGGCCTCGCCGGCGCCGCTCAGCATCAACGGCCCCTCGCCGGTCATCGCCACCCCGATCCCCTTCGGCAGCCCGTGGCGGTACCAGGCCACCGGCACCGAGACCGCCGGCTGGGCCGCCAACGGCTTCAACGACGCCGCCTGGCCCTCGGGCCCCGGCAAGCTCGGGTGGGGCATGACCGGGCTGGCCACCACCATCGCCGCCAAGCCGATGACCACCTACTACCGCACCACGCTCCCGGTCCCGAACCCGTCGTCGGTCAAGACGGTCGACCTGAAGCTCTACGAGTTCCAGGGCGCCGTGGTCTACGTGAACGGCGTCGAGGCCGGCCGCCTCAACATGCCGGCCGGCAAGATCACGGCGACCACGCCCGCTGCGGGCTACCTCAGCGCGGCCGATGAGAAGGCCGTCAAGACCATTACCGTCCCGGGCTCGCTCCTCGTGGCGGGCACCAACACCATCGGCGTCGAGGTGCACTCGGTGACGGCCGGCGCCGGCCGCCAGCTCTTCGACCTCCAGGCCACCCTCTACGGCGGCGGCGGAGACCTGACCGCCCCGTCCGCTCCGACGCTCACCGCGGCGGCGGGGGCCACGGCCACTTCGCTCACCTGGACCGGCTCCACCGACGACATCGCCCTCGGTGGCTACATCGTCCGTCGCGACGGCCAGGTCCTGGCGGTCACCGGTCCGTCCTCGCTCGGCTTCACCGACGGCTCGGTGACCAACACCGAGCCCCACAGCTACACGGTCACGGCGTTCGACATGAACGGCAACACCGCCGGCTCCAACACCGTCAGCACCAACCCCGTGGCCAACCCCAACCTGCTGGGCTTCGGCGCGAACTGGAAGTGGTTCTACGCCGAAGGCGGCCCGGCAGCCGACTGGGCGTCACCGACGTTCAACGACAGCACCTGGGCCACCGGCCAGGCCGAGCTCGGGTACGGCGACAACGACGAGCGGACCCTCATCTCCACGTCGCCCGCCCCCCGGCCGCTGACCGCCTACTTCCGCACCACCGTCAACGTCGACAACCCGGCGGCGTTCCGCTCCGTGCTGGCCAGCCTGATCCGCGACGACAGCGCGATCGTCTACGTGAACGGGGTGGAGGTCGCTCGAGACAACCTGCCCGCGGGGCCGATCGTGTTCTCGACCCCGGCCTCGACGACCATCTCGGACCGCGCGGTCGAAAGGACTCCGATCTCGATCACCATCCCGGCCTCGGCGTTCAAGCCCGGCGCCAACGTGATCGCCGTCGAGATCCACAACAACGACCGCTACAGCGGGGACCTCTCGATGGACCTCCGCCTCATCGGCCAGCCCTGACCGGTCCTTCTCGACTCGCGCCAGACCCTGAACATCGGGACTGACCGGCCGATGAGTCTCTGGATGGATGTGAAACCCAAGCGCGCCGTGCTGGCGGTGGTCGTGCTCGCGACCCTGCTCGCCCTTCCCACCGCACCCGCAGCGTCGGCGGCGACTCCCGTCGCCGGCGACGGGACGACAGCGCCGACCGCTGGCACCTCCTGCTGGGGCATCCTGCGGTCGTTCCCGAAGAGCCGCAGCGGCACCTACTGGCTCGTGACCTCGGCCATGGACCGGCCAGCGCAGTTCTACTGCGACATGACCACCGACGGTGGCGGCTGGGTCCTCATCGGGCGGGGCCGCCAGGGCTGGACGTGGTCGCCCAACGGCCAAGGCGGCGCGGCCGCCGTGCGCTCGGCGGTGTCGGGCTCGGCCGCGTTCGCCCCGGCCGTGCTCGACAACGCCACGATCACCGGCCTCATCAACGG
>CAZCVS010000492.1:0-2317 GCA_964501845.1 uncultured Iamiaceae bacterium | reverse complement strand
ACGGTCAGCTACGTCCTCAACGACGCCCCCGGGCAGCCCATCTCCGCGGAGACCCGGGCCCGCGTCCTGGCCGCCGCCGCCGAGCTGGGCTACACACCCGATGCCGCCGCCCGCCAGCTGCGCACCGGCGTCAGCGATCTGGTCCTGTTGGCGATCCCGCCCTTCCCGCTCAGCAACGCCTTCACCATCGCCGTCTCGACGTTCACCCAGCGGCTCGGGGAGCTCGGGTACACCGCGCTGGTCGACCCGGTGACCGCGGAGGCGGCGCGGCTGGAGCGGACCCTGACCCGCCTCCAGCCCATTGCGCTGGTCGCCACCGCCGAGCACCTCTCCCCCGCGCTGGTCGACCGCGTGCACGCCGCGGGCACCCGGGCCGTCATGGGCTTCGGCGACCGGCCGCTCGGGTTCGCCCCCACGGTGGTGTTCGACCAATCGGAGATCACCCGGGTCGCCATGACCCACCTCGCGAGCCGAGACCACCGGTCCGTCATCGCGATCATGCCCGACGACCCGGCGTTCCAGTGGTTCCGCGCCCCGCGCCAAGCGGGCGCCGAGGCCGCCGCCGCCGATCTCGACATGGCGCTGACGGTGGTCGAGAGCCCGCTGGATCACGACCGGGTCGCCGAGGTGCTCGCCGAGGCCTTGGCCGGAGGCGATCACCCCGATGCGATCCTGGCCTACAACGACGACTACGCCCTGCTCGCGCTGCGGGCCCTCGTCGATGCCGGGATCCGCGTGCCCGACGACGTGGCGGTGATCGGCTGCGACAACCTGCCGGTCGCCGAGCTGTTCAACCCCCGTCTCACCACGGTGGACATCGACATGCACGAGCTCGGCCTGCTGATCGCCGACACCCTCCACGCCATGCTCCTGACCGGTGGAGGCCCCGACGTGATCCCGTTCCCGACCCCGGAGATCGTGCAGCGCGACTCGGCGTAGCGGGCCGCTCCACGCGGCGGTCAACGCTGGTCCGGCGGCCTTGGGTCGCCCGTCGGGAGCGGCAGGGAGCCGGCGATGTTGTGGAGCAGGTTCAGGTCCTCCCGGATGTCCGGGAGAACGCCCACATCCAGGCCGCCCATCTGCATCAACTGGAGCTCGAACAGCCGCCATCCGAGGGCGGAGCCGACGATCTGTGCGGCCCGCCAGCGGGCCGTGGCTGCATCGGCCCCGTAGTGGGTGACGATGGCATCGGCCAGGGCCGTCACCGGGTTGGCGGCCGCCGCCGGCGGAGGGGCGCGACGCAGCGCGAAGTGGGTGACCATGACGGTCCAGCGTCCCATCGTCGACTTCCGCTCGAAGCTGTGCGGGTGCAGCGGTCTGCGGTGGATGTCGGCCACCAACCGGTCGGTCAGATCGAGGTAGACCGCCTCGATCAGCTGCTCCCGGCGGCCGATGTAGCGGACGATGAGACCGGGGTGGACGTTCGCCCGCACCGCGATCTGGCGAAGCGACGTCGGCTCCACGCCCTGGTCGCCGAACAGCTCCGCGGCCGCCATGAGCACCGCCGAGCGGACCTCGTCGGGTCCGGCGGGTTCGCCCTCCTTGCGCTTCGGGCCCGGTCGGTTGCGCTTCGGTGTGTGCCCGGAGGGGCTCGGGACCGGCGCATCCATCCATCCATGCTGCCGTGCGGACCGCAGCATTGCCGCCATCCTCGCGCCCGCCGGGATCTTGTGCCTATTGTGTCCGCATGCTTACAACAGGGAGGGCGATCGCATGGCAGCAGTGACCATGCCCGTTGGGGATGACGAGATCCGAGCCGACCTTCGGTCGTTCGGGAAGGCCTGGTGGCTCTTCCTGGTCGCCGGGATCGGCTGGCTCATCGTCGGGTTCGCGATCTTGAGCTTCGACCTCACCTCCGTCGCGCTCATCAGCATCGGCTTCGCGGTCGTCCTGCTCCTCGCGGGGATCGAGGAGGCCATCAACACCGCGCTGATGGAGGGCTGGCGGTGGCTGCACGCGACCTTGTCGGTGCTGTTCATCCTGGGCGGGATCTTCGCCCTGGTGTACCCCGGCCAGACCTTCCGGACCCTGGCGATCCTCATCGCCTGGTTCCTGCTCATCAAGGGCACCGCGACCCTGTGCATCTCGATCTACGCCCACGGCATGCCGTGGTGGTGGCTCGGCGTGATCGGCGGCCTCCTCGAGATCGCCATCGGGATCTGGGCCATCGGCTACCCGGGACGGTCCGCCGTCCTGCTCGTGCTGTGGGCCGGCATCGCCGCGGTGTTCCGCGGCATCGCCGACATCGTCTTGGCCTTCCAGGCCCGTCACCTCAAGAAGGAGCTCGCCGCATGAACCGACGATTCACGGTTGCCAC
>CAZCVS010000491.1:0-2339 GCA_964501845.1 uncultured Iamiaceae bacterium | reverse complement strand
GAGGTGCAGGTGACCCCGTACTCGTTCTCGATCCCGAAGATGCGGCGCTCCACGGAGCCACCGTACCGGCGGTGGCAGTTCAGAAGGTGCAGGCCGCGTTGATCTCGGCGTTCAGCTCCGGCGACGGGTACTTCGTGTCGATCTCCTCGAAGGAGTCGGCCACCTTGTCGACCTCGTCTTGGAACTGGGTGGTGAGGGCATCGGCTTCGGCCTGGAAGGTGGCGATGTCGTCATCGGCGAGGGCCTCGGTGTCGGACTGAGCCGACAGGGCCGCGGCGTCGAAGGCCTCGAACTTCTCGATGAGGTCCTCCACGAGCTGATCGCCGTCGTCGATGTCGGGGGCGCCGACGTCGGCGATCTCGTCGATCAACGTCTGGGTCGCACTCGATGCGGTGCCGAAGAGGGCGGCGATGGCGATCTTGGCGCTGCCGATGTCGCCAGGGGTGACGTCGTCGGCGACGCGCTCGCTGGCGTCTTTGATCTCGTCGAGCCAGGTGCCGAAGCTGCCGCAGAAGCTCCCCGCCCACTCGGCGACGTCGACGCCCTCGGCATCGGGCTCCGTGGTGGTCGTGGTGTCCTCTGCCGGCGCCGCGGTCGTCGTCGACCCGTCTGACGACGCGTCGTCGTTGCCGCCCGAGGTGCCGCAGGCACCGAGGAAGCTGAGCGTGGCCGCGGCCACGAGGATGGAGAGTGACTTGCGCATGGGGGGTGCTCCTGTCGGTGATCGACCGCGAAACCTACAGCTGGACGGTGTGCGCTGCACCCAGACGGCGGGTCAGGCGCCGGTTGCGAGGAGCGCGGCCACCTCGGTGTCGGGCAGCCGCCGGAAGCAGCGGCGGGGGGCGCTGCGGTCGAGCAGCGCCACTTCGAGGTCCGACGATCCCAGGGTGCGGTCGGGACCGGCGAGAGCGCCGACGGCGGCGGTCAGCGCAGCACCGAGGTCCGGCGCGTCGGGCAGCGCGGCGCTCAGCCGCTCGGCCACGGCCTCGGCGTCGCCGCCGAGCACCGCCGAGCCGGACTCGTCGATGACCGTCCCGTCGTAGAGCAGGTGGAACAGCTGGTCGTCGTCGGGGCCGGCGCCGACCTCGGCGACCAGGATCTCGACCTCCAGCGGCTTCATCTCATGGGTGAAGACCTGCCCGAGGATCTGGGCGTACTGGTTGGCGAGGCTGCGGGCGTCGACGTCCTCGCGGCTGAAGGAGTAGCCCTTGAGGTCCGCGGCGCGCACGCCGGAGATCCGCAGCTGGTCGAACTCGTTGTACTTGCCGACACCGGCGAACCCGATGCGGTCGTAGATCTCCGACACCTTCCGCAGGGTGCTGGAGGGGTTCTCGGCCGCGATCACGATGCCCTCGGCGCAGATCGTGGCGACCAGGCTGCGGCCCCGCGCGATGCCCTTGCGCGCGTAGTCGGCCCGGTCCTTCATGACCTGCTCGGGAGCGACGTAGAAGGGCATGCTCATCGGCCTTCCCCTTCCGTGAGGGCCGCGTAGCGTTCGGCCAGTTCCTCGTCGCCCACCCGGGTGAAGCCGTCGGCGTCGATCGTGGCGACCACCGGCCAGATCCCGCGGGCGGGGTCCGGGCCGCCGGTGGCGGAGTCCTCGTCGGCCGCCGTCACCAGGGCCTTCAGGGCGAGGTCGAGGGTGGCCGCACGGTCCAGGTCGTCCGCGAAGCCGAGCTTCACCACGGTGGCCGCGTGCAGCCCGCCGGAGCCAGAGGTGGCGTAGTCGTTCTCCTCGTAGCGGCCGCCGGTCACGTCGTACTGGAACAGCCGGCCCACCCCACGGCGCACGTCGTACCCCGCGAAGAGCGGCACGACGGCGAGGCCCTGCATGGCCGCCGGCAGGTGGTTGCGCACCATCTGCGACAGCTGGTTGGCCTTGCCCTCGAGCGAGAGCGCCTGGCCCTCGACCTTCTCGTAGTGCTCGAGCTGGAGCTGGAACAGCTTCACCATCTCCATGGCCGGCCCCGCGGCGCCGGCGATGGCCACCCCCGACCAGCGATCCGCCGGAAAGACCTTCTCGATCGACCGGTGGCTGATGAAGTTCCCCGACGTCGCCCGCCGGTCCCCCGCCATCACCACGCCATCGGCGTAGCGCACCGCCACCACCGTCGTCCCATGCGGAATCGCGCCAGCGGCCGAGACCGGCCCGTCGGGCACCGCGGGATTCAGCCCTTGCGAACGCAACAGCCCGGCAAAGTCCGGGCCGGGATCGTTCGCCGTCGAGAACGTGGGGATCTGCACGGGTCGGAGGGTACCCGGCTACTGGCCGCCCTTTTGCACATAGGAGCGGACGAAGTCCTCGGCGTTGGTCTCGAGGACCTCGTCGATCTCGTCGA
>CAZCVS010000490.1:0-2339 GCA_964501845.1 uncultured Iamiaceae bacterium | reverse complement strand
GCCTCGGTCCCACCGACCTCTCGGCCCTCGCCGCCGACGCGGTCGCCGACGCCGGCGCCGTCGAGCCCGACCGGCCGCTCGCCCTCGATGCACCCGCTCCCGCGGTGGTCGTCGGCGACGAGGGCCTCCTCCGCCAGATCCTCGCCAACCTCGTCGCCAACGCCCGGGTCCACACCGACCCCGGAACCCCGATCGCCGTGCGGGTCCGCGACGAAGGCCCCAACGCGGTGCTCGAGGTCGCCGACCAGGGCCCCGGGATGGCGCCCGAGGTGGCCGCCCACGCCTTCGAGCGCTTCTACCGCGCCGACCCCGCCCGCACGCGCCACCGCGGTGGTTCGGGTCTCGGCCTGTCGATCGTCGCCGGCACCGTGGCGGCCCACGGCGGCACGGTTGGCCTCCAGACCGCCCCCGGCGAGGGGACGACGGTCCGAGTCACGCTCCCGAAGACCCCTCTCCCTCCGCCCCCGCCACCGCCGCCTTGAGTGCCGCGGCCCATCGGCCGATGATCACTCTGGGCAACGTGGCCTGCGATTGCCAGGGATCTCCCAGGTTCGTCTGGTTGGATCGAACTGCTCACCGACCAAGACATCGTCAACCCGAGGAAGTCGTCGCATGCGCAAGCAGAAGACCATCGCCGCCGTCGCCATGACCGCAGCGCTCGCCGCAGGAGCCCTGATCGGGTCCACGCTGGGCAACCCGCTGGCGTCGGGCGCTCAGGACAACTCGTCGACCACCACCACGGCACCGAGCGCCTCATCGGAGGAGACCACGGGGTCCGGCAAGCCCGGCGGCCGAGGTCCGGGTGGCCGCTTCGGGGGCGGGTTCGACCTCGAGGTCGCCGCCACGACGCTCGGCGTCACCACCGAGGAGCTGCGCACGCAGCTCAAGGCCGGCAAGAGCCTGGCCGACGTGGCCGAGGCCGAGGGTGTCGACAAGCAGACGCTCATCGACGCGCTCGTGACCGCCGGCGAGAAGCGCCTCGACGAGGCCAAGGCCGCGCTGCCCGAGCTGGTGGCCAAGGTGGTCGATGCCAGCCACGACTGGGGCAAGGGCGGCTTCGGCGGCCACGGCCCAGGTGGACGGTTCGGCGCCAGCCTCGAGGTAGCGGCCGAGGCCCTCGGCGTCTCGGAGGACGACCTCAAGACTGCCCTGCGAGACGGCAAGACCATCGCCGATGTCGCCGAAGAGAGGGGCGTCGACCAGCAGAAGGTCATCGACGCCCTCGTGGCCGATGCCAAGACCAAGACGGCCGCGGCCGTCGAGGAGGGCACGATCACCCAGGAGCAGGCTGACAAGCGCCTCGACGCCCTGACCGAGCACATCACGAAGTTCGTCACCGAGGGCTTCGGCAAGGGCGGCTTCGGCGAGGGTGAGCGCCCGAAGCCTCCCGCCGACGCCGAGGGTGAGACGCCGGCGCCCGACGGCGGCGACTGATCTCACCGTCCTTCCCGCCAGGACGGTGATGAGGCGCCCGGGTCCGCAAGGGCCCGGGCGCCTCCGCGCCTGGCGTCAGAAGTAGATGGTGGCCTTGGCCCGCTTCTCGACCTCGTCGATGGGCAGGGTCCAGACACCCGTGCTGAGGTACTTCCAGCCGCTGTCGCACACGATCGTGGCGATGACGCCCTCGTCGATCTCCGCCGCGCACTTCACGGCGCCGGCCATGATCGCTCCCGACGAGATGCCGGTGAAGAGGCCGAGCTCGGTGAGGCGGCGGGTCCACTCGATGGACTCGCGGGGCCGCACGATCATCTTGCGATCGAGCAGCTCGTAGCCATCCCAGTCGCTGAACACGGGCGGCACGAAGCCCTCGTCGATGTTCTTGAGCCCGTCGACCATCTCCCCCGCAGGCGGCTCGATGGCCCACACCGCGATGTCGGGGTTCTGCTCCTTGAGGTACGTGCCGACGCCCATCAGCGTGCCCGCGGTGCCCAGCCCGGCGATGAAGTGGGTGACGTCGGGCAGGTCCTTCCAGATCTCCGGACCGGTGCCCTCGTAGTGCGCGGTGGGGTTGGCGGAGTTGCCGTACTGGAACGGGAAGTACCACTCGGGGTGCTCGGTGGCCAGGGCCTGAGCGCGGCGCATGGCCCCGTTGGAGCCCTCGCTCGCCGGCGACCAGATGATCTCCGAGCCCCAGACCTCGAGGGCTTGGCGGCGCTCGTCGGACACGTTCTCCGGCAGCACCACCTTGAAGGGGTACCCCTTCATCTTGCAGATCATCGCGAGGGCGATGCCGGTGTTGCCCGACGAGGACTCCAGCACGGTCATGCCCGGCTTCAGGTCACCGCTGGCCTCGGCGGCCTCGATCATCCACTTGGCCGCACGGTCCTTCACCGAGCCCC
>CAZCVS010000489.1:0-2355 GCA_964501845.1 uncultured Iamiaceae bacterium | reverse complement strand
AGCTTCGGGTGGCTCTCCACCTCGAAGAAGTCGGCCGACTTGAGGTGGCCGTCGCGCTGCTCGTCGCGGGTGTTGATCGAGGACAGGTCCACCTCGGCGGTGACCGAGGACTCGAGGGGGTTCTCGGCGATGGTGATGGTGCCTTCGAAGGTCTCGAAGTTGCCCTTCACCTTCGACACCATGAGGTGGCGGACGGAGAAGCCCACCTCGGAGTGGGAGGGGTCGATGGTCCAGGTGCCAGTGGGGATCTCGGGGGTGCTCATGTTGGTGCTCCTTGAAGGGTTGAACCCTTGATGGTTGAAACTGAGATCACTTTACCAAGGATCGTTGAAATGTCAACCACTGTCCGATACGATCCCCTCCATGTCCACGCCCGCTCCTTCGGTACCCGTGCGGTGGCTCTCCGAGACGGAGCAGTCGGCGTGGCGCGCCTTCATCACCGGCTCCCGCCGCCTGCTCGACGCGCTCGACGCCGACCTCAAGGCCCAGGGGCTGACCCATGACGACTACGGCGTCCTGGTGGCGCTGTCGGAGTCGGACGGCGGACGGCTCCGCATGGCCGAGCTCGCCGACCTCTCCGTCGAGTCCCGCAGCCGGCTCTCCCACCACATCGGACGCCTGGAGAACCGGGGCCTGGTGGCGCGCGAGACCTGCCCCGACGACCGGCGCGGCACCTGGGCGGTGCTGACCGCGGAGGGCCGCGCCACCATCGAAGCCGTCGCCCCCCACCACGTGGCCGGGGTCCGCGAGTACTTCCTCGACAAGGTCTCGCCCGAGGAGCTGGCCACCATCGCCGCCGCGTTCACCCGGGTCAATGACCAGCTCGGCCCCGGTGGCGACTGCCTGGGCGAGCAGTGCCCCGGCACCGGCGGCCCCGCGGCGGACTGATCCTCAGCCCAGCCTGCCGGGTTCGGGCACCACGCCCGTAGCCTGCGTCCGCCATGGACCCATCGGGGATGTACCGCATGATGACGACCGACTCGTCGGTCAAGCAGGTCGCGCTCACGCCCGGCCTGGTCAAGCGGGTGTGGGCGTTCGCCCACGAGTACCGGGCTCGGGTCTTCGCCTTCTTGTTCGTGGTGGTGGTCACCGCGTTCTTGTCGCTGGCCCCGCCGCTCATCATCAAGTCGATCATCGACGACGCCGTCCCCGCCAAGGACGACCACCAGGTGACCGTGCTCGCCGGGCTCATGATCGGCATCGCCTTTCTCATCGCGGCCATCGGCATGGTCGAGCGCTACCTCTCGGCCACCATCGGCGAGGGGCTCATCTACGACCTGCGCTCCGCCCTGTTCGACCACGTCCAGCGCCAGCCCATCGCCTTCTTCACCCGGACCCAGACGGGCGCGCTGGTCAGCCGCCTCAACAACGACGTCATCGGGGCCCAGCGGGCGGTCACCGGCACCCTCGGCACGGTGGTGTCCAACGTCGTGACCCTCGCCCTCACCCTCGGGGCCATGCTGTTCTTGAGCTGGCAGATCACACTGCTCTCGTTGGTCCTGCTGCCGCTCTTCTTGCTGCCGGCCAAGCGGGTGGGCCGCCGCCTCTCGGGCATCACCCGCGACGGGTTCGACCTCAACGCCTCGATGAACGCCACCATGACCGAGCGCTTCGGCGTGTCCGGTGCCCTGCTCGTGAAGCTGTTCGGCCGCCACGACGACGAAGCCGCGAGCTTCGCCGGTCGGGCCAGCCAGGTCCGCGACATCGGCGTGCAGAGCGCGATGTACTCCCGCACCTTCATGACCGCGCTCACGCTGGTCGGCGCGGTCGGCACCGCGGTCGTCTACCTCGTGGGCGGCCGGCTGGTGATCTCGGAGTCGATCAGCATCGGCACGCTGGTGGCGCTCGGGGTGTTCGTGGCCCAGATCTACTCGCCGCTCACCAGCCTCACCAACGCCCGGGTCGACCTCATGACCGCGTTCGTGTCGTTCGACCGGGTCTTCGAGGTGCTCGACACGCCGAGCCCCATCACCGACAAGCCCGATGCGGTCGACCTCACCGCTCCCGTCGGCATCATCGACCTCGACCACGTGACATTCGCCTACCCATCCGGCGCGGAGGCCTCCGTCGCCTCGCTGGAGAGCGAGGCCCAGCTCGCGGCCCCCGACCTCGGCGCCGGACCCGTCCTCCACGACCTCACCGTGCACATCGACCAGGGCGAGCTGGTCGCCCTGGTGGGGCCCTCTGGTGCCGGAAAGACCACCATCAGCCAGCTGATCCCCCGGCTCTACGACGTGACCGAGGGTGCGGTGCGCCTCGACGGCATCGACGTCCGGGACCTGACGCAGTCCTCCCTGCGGGCGGCCATCGGCGTGGTGAGCCAGGACCCGCACCTGTTCCACGAGTCCGTGGCCG
>CAZCVS010000488.1:0-2358 GCA_964501845.1 uncultured Iamiaceae bacterium | reverse complement strand
GGTGGACTGGTGGTGGTGCTCATGTGTGCTTTCCCCGCACTTCTCGCGTCGATCGCGGTTTCGCTACTTGTTCGACTCAGAACTCTAGGGACGGGTTCACCGCGATGCACCGCTCGTTTCGCTCCTTTCTTGTGTGACTCTTGACACCACAAGGCCGCGTCACGTTCTGCTCGTGTCCGAGTTTCGCTACGATTCGGTCTCATGGCACGGCCCCGCAGCGAACAGGCGCACCAAGCCGCCATCGAGACCACCGTCGAGGTCCTGCTCGAGAGCGGCGTCGACGGTGTGACGCTCGACGAGATCTCGGCGCGCTCGGGCGTCGCCAAGTCCACGCTGTACCGCCACTTCGGGTCGAAGGAGGCGCTCATCGCGCTGGCCGCCCGCGGCTGCGTCACCGAGCACCCCACCCCCGACACCGGCAACCTCGAGGACGACCTGCTGTTCCTGTTCGGGCGCTACGAGGAGGCCGATCAGGTCAAGCGGTTCCCGCAGCTGATCCCGATGCTGATCGACGCCGGCACCCGTGACCCCAAGATGCAGGAGATCGTCGACGCCGTCATCATCGAGCGGCAGCGGCCCATCTACACCGTGGTGAAGCTGGCGCAGATGCGCGGCGAGGTCAGCCCGGACCTCGACCTCGACGCGGCCGTGGCGACCATCGTCGGGCCGTTGACGTACCGGCGCATCGTCGAGCGCAAGGAGGTCACCCACGACTTCAAGGACCAAGTGCTCCGAGGCGCCGTGGCCGCGCTGCGCTCGACCGCCGACGAGCCCGTCGCCCCGGTCTGACCATCCCGTCGTGCCCGGCGGTCAGTCGGGCAGGCACGCCCGGACGTCGTCGAGGGTCGTGCGGGGGTTGGTGATGCAGATGCGCAGGACGGTCTCTCCCCGCCAGCTCGTGGGGACCACGAAGCCGGTCTGATCGGCGAGGAGCTGCGCGCTCCAGGCCGCGTACTGCTGGCGGGTCCAGCCGGTCCGGCGGAAGACGATGACCGACAGCTCCGGTTCGACGACCAGCTCCAGGTGGTCGAGGCCGCGGATGAGCGCGGCGGCGTCATCCGTGGTGGCGATGGTGGTGTCGACGGCGTCGCGGTAGGCGTCGGTGCCGTGGACGGCGAGCGAGAACCAGGTGGGTAGGCCCCGGGCGCGGCGCGTGAGGTGCGGGGCGTAGTCGCTGGGTGACCAGTCCTCGGCCTCGGTGAGCACGTCGAGGTAGCTCGCGTGCTGGGTGAACGTCCGCTTCGCGAGGCGCGGGTCCCGGTAGATGATCGCCGCGCAGTCGTAGGGGGCGAAGAGCCACTTGTGCGGGTCGACCGTCAGCGAATCCGCCCGGTGGATGCCCCCGAAGCGCTCCCGGCGAGTCGACGAGCACAGCGCGGCGCCGCCGTACGCGCCATCGACGTGGTACCAGGCCCCCAGCTCGGCGGCGGCGTCGGCGGCTGCCGCGAGGTCGTCGATGGTGCCGGTGTTGGTGAGACCGGCGGTGGCGACCACCGCACAGATCGCGGCGCGCTCGTCGGGAGACAGGCCGTCCACCGCCTCGCGGATCGTCGCCGCGGTCATGCGGTCGGCATCATCGACCTCCACCGGCAGCGAGCGCAGGTCGAGCAGCGCGAGCGCGGAGGCGTTGGACGAGTGTGCGGCCTCGGAGAGGAGCACGATCGGCCGGCGCTCCTCGCGAGACGGGTCCGCGTCGCGCCAGACGGTGCGGGCCACCGCGAGCGCGGAGAGGTTGGCGATGGAGCCGCCGGACACGAACGTGCCGCCCGCCCCCACCGGCAGTCCCGCCAGGTCCGCGAGCCAGCGCAGCGTCTGGTTCTCCGCGTAGACGGCGCCAGAGCCCTCGAGCCAGGACCCGCCATAGATGCTGGTGGCGCTGACGATGAGGTCGAACAAGGTGGCGGCCTCGGTGGGCGCAGCCGGGATGAACGACAGGTACCGCGGGTGGTCGATCGACAGGCACGCCGGACCGAGGACCTCCTCGAAGAGGCGCATGACCTCCCGGCCGCCGAGGCCCTCGGGAGTGATGGTCTGCCCGGCTTCGGCCTGCAGCTGCTCGAGAGGCACCGAGAAGTCCAGCGGCGGCGGGTCCATCTCCATGCGCTCCTGCGTGAACGCGAAGACGAGCTCCATGAGCTCGTGGGCCTGCTGGTCGTGGACGTGCATCGTGTCCGAGCGTACGACCGAACCTCGAGCCGCCGCCGGGGAGCACGCCCATCACCCGCGCACACCGCGCCAGTGGAGCTGATCGGAATCGAACCGACGACATCTGCCTTGCAAAGGCAGCGCTCTGCCAACTGAGCTACAGCCCCGGGCGGGGCCCATCGCTGGGCGACCCGGAACGGCGAGGTTAGCCAG
>CAZCVS010000487.1:0-2388 GCA_964501845.1 uncultured Iamiaceae bacterium | reverse complement strand
CAGGTGACGCGGCGCGTGCTGCGCCAGTACCTCGCCGCCCTCAGCGACCGCCCCGTCGCGCCCCGCACGCTGGCCCGCCGGGCGTCGGCGCTGCGGCGCTACTTCGGCTGGCAGGTCCGCACCGGACGGCTGCCTTCGGATCCGACCCTCGGTCTCCGCGCCCCCCGGGGCACCGGCCGCCTCCCCAAGATCGTCCACGAGGAGCAGCTGCACCAGCTCCTCGACGAGCCGCCGGCCCGGGCCGGGCTCAGCGACGATCAGCTGGCCGATCCGGTCCAGCGGGCGATCCACCTCCGGGACCAGGCCGTCCTCGAGGTGCTCTACGGGAGCGGACTGCGGGTGTCGGAGCTCTGCGGCCTGCGCCAGCGCGACCTCGACCTCCTCGGACGCACGGTCACCGTCTGGGGCAAGGGCTCCAAGCAGCGGATGCTGCCGCTCAGCGAGCCGTCGGTCACCGCGCTGGCTGCCTGGCTCGACGACGGGCGGCCGCTCATGGCCGACCCCTCGCTGGGCGATGTGGTGTTCGTCAACCGCCGGGGCAGCCAGCTGTCGCCGCGCGATGTCCGCCGCCTGCTCGACCGCCGCTCGGTCGAGCCGACCCACCCGCACGCCCTGCGCCACACCTTCGCCACGCACCTCCTCGACGGCGGGGCCGACCTCCGAAGCGTCCAGGAGCTGCTGGGCCACGAGGATCTGGCGACCACGCAGATCTACACGCACATCAGCAAGGAGCGTCTGCGCGACGTGTTCGACCGGACGCACCCCCGTGCCTAGGGCCACCCACAGCGAGGTGGCTCCATGAGCGTCGAGTCCGTTGCCGAGCTCTGGGACACGTACCACGCCGACCCGACGCGCCACGCCCGGGATCGGCTGATCCTCCACTACTCGCCGCTCGTGAAGTACGTGGCCGGTCGCGTGGCCGTCGGGCTGCCGCAGAACGTCGAGCAGTCCGATCTGGTGAGCTACGGCATCTTCGGGCTCATCGACGCCATCGAGAAGTTCGACCAGGGCCGGGGCTTCAAGTTCGAGACCTACGCCATCGCCCGGATCAAGGGCGCCATCCTCGACGAGCTGCGCTCCATCGACTGGGTGCCGCGGTCGGTGCGGGCCAAGGGCCGCGCCGTCGAGCGGGCGTTCTCCAAGCTGGAGGCGCGCCTGAAGCGCTCGCCCACCGAGGCGGAGCTGGCCGAGGAGCTGGACATGACCGACACCCAGCTCCAGACGGTGCTGGGCCAGCTCTCGCTCACGGGCGTGGCCGCGCTCGACGAGATGCTGGGAGACCGAGGCGACGCCACCACGCTGGGCGACACCATCCCCGACCGCGGCGACAGCCCGGGGGTGCTCCTGGAGCGCAGCGAGCTGCGGGGCCAACTGGCGGAGGCGATCGAGCGGATGCCCGAGCGGGAGAAGACGGTGCTGACGCTGTACTACTTCGAGAACCTGACGCTCTCCCAGATCGGCGAGGTGCTGGGGGTGACCGAGAGCCGGGTCAGCCAGATCCACACCAAGTCGGTGCTCCAGCTGCGCAGCCGCCTCCAAGCCGCCCAGCGCGAGCCCGCCTAGCCCTCGTCTCCGTCCTGGTCCTGGTTCTGACGATCCTGGGGGTGGCCGCCGCCGAGCCGGGCTGGAGCTGGCCGCTCCCCGGACGGGCCGCCTCGCGGGGCCAGCCCCCGGCTCGCACAGCCGAGGTGTACCGCCCACCCACCGATGCCCCGGTGCTCGACCCCTTCCGCCCGCCGCCGCAGCCCTGGCTGCCCGGCAACCGGGGCATCGAGTACGCGACGGCCGTCGGCGAACCGATCGCGGCCATCGGCCCGGGTCGGGTGACCTTCGCCGGTCCGGTGGCGGGGCGCCTGGTGGTGACGGTCGAGCACCCCGACGGGCTGCGTTCCTCCTACACCGATCTCGCCGAGCTCGCGGTCCAGCGGGGCGAACGGGTGGCCGGCGGCCAGGTCGTGGGACAGTCACAGGAGCGGTTCCACCTCGGCGTCCGTCGCGGGGACACCTACCTCGACCCGGCGCGGCTGTGGGGCACCCGCGTCGGAGGCGGCCGGGTGGTGCTCGTTCCGGAGCCCGCGCGCGGCGGACCCTGAGCTGGTCACCTTGGGCTGGTGGCCTGGTCATCGCTACACTCGTCAACCGGCCCGCCACCTGGCGAGCCGACATCCCAAACCGATTGCCCGGCCCCTTCCAACGGTCGCTCCCGGAACTCCGGTGGCGCTTGGGGCCAGGTCCCCAAAACCGTTGGAGAGGAGCGGTCCGTGACGGAACCCGTCGTGACCATGAAGCAACTGCTCGAGGCCCGAGTCCACTTCGGCCACCAGACCCGGCGCTGGAACCCGAAGATGAAGCGCTTCATCTTCGGTGAGCGCAACGGCATCTACATCA
>CAZCVS010000486.1:0-2401 GCA_964501845.1 uncultured Iamiaceae bacterium | reverse complement strand
GGCGGTGCGTCCGTAGCGTCCTCGGCGTGCAGGTCATCCACGGAGTCGGTCCGTGTCCCACCCCGCTGCAACCGAGCGCGGTCACCATCGGGGCCTACGACGGCGTCCATCTCGGGCACCGGGCGGTGATCGACCAGGTGAAGGCGCTCGCGTCGGCTCAGGGCCTCGAGACCGTCGTCGTCACGTTCGACCGGCATCCGGCCATGGTCGTGCGCCCCGAGTCGGCGCCCAAGCTGCTCTGCGACCTGGACCAGAAGCTCGAACTGCTGGCCGAGGCTGGCGTCGACGCTACCTACGTCGTGCACTTCGACGAGGAACGGGCCAAGGAGACGGCTGAGGAGTTCGTGCACGAGGTGCTGGTCGGCTGCCTCACCGCCCGGGCCGTCGTGGTGGGGGAGGACTTCCACTTCGGCCACAAGCGCGGCGGCAACGTCTCCCTCCTCCGGGAGATGGGTGCGACCCTGGGCTTCTCCGTCGAGGGCCTGGAGCTCGTCCGCGCCGATGGGACGCCGGCGAGAGGCGACGCGGTCGTCTCGTCGACGGCGATCCGCTCCCTGCTGGCCCAGGGCGATGTGCGCGCCGCGGCGGCGATGCTCGGCCGTCCCCACGAGGTCCGCGGGACGATCGAGCACGGCGACAAGCGGGGCCGGGACCTCGGGTTCCCCACCGCCAACCTGCAGATCCCCCCCGAGATCCAGCTGCCGGCCGACGGCATCTACGCCGGCTGGTTCGAGCGCGCCGACGGGAGCGTGCACGCCGCGGCCATGTCGCTCGGGCACCGTCCGACGTTCTACGACCGCCCCGTCGGTGCACCCCTGCTCGAGTGCAACCTCCTCGATTTCACCGGCGACCTCTACGGCGAGGCCGTCCGGGTCCGCTTCGTCGAGCGCCTCCGCGGTGAGGTCCGCTTCGACGGCGTCGACCCGCTCATCGCCCAGATGGGGGCGGATGTCGAGCAGACCCGGTCGCTCCTGATCCGGTGAGCCGAAGGGGTCCGCGCTCCGGATCGGATGGGTGCGCCAGACTTGATGTCCACGTCAGCGCGGGTACAAGGGGGAAGGGGAGCCCACATGGGTAGGTCCAACTCACACAGCCCAGCCGACGACGGTGCCGGCATCGACGTCTTGACCACCTCCGAGGACGAGACCGTCCTCGGGCCGATGCCGTCGGACGAGGCCGTCTCGCCCACCCTGCCGCGCCTGGCCCGCCACACGATCGCCCTCGCCGACGGCCACCAGGTCCGCGTGTCGGTCTGCGGCCGCGGTGTCCCGATCGTGCTCATCCACGGCTACTCAGCCGAGGGGATGCTCTACGCCCAGACGCTGAGCCGCATCGTCACCTCCGGGTTCAAGGTGGTGGCCATCGACGTCGCCAACCACGGCGGCACGCAGGGGCTGCCCACCGGCGGGGCCAACTTCGAGGAGTACACGAAGCTCCTCGGGCGCGTGGTCGACGAGCTCGGCATCAACAAGGCCGTCTACATGGGCCATTCGATGGGAGGCCGCCTGGTCACCGAGCTGGCGGCTCGCGAGCCCGACCGGGCGCTGGCCGTGATCCTGCTCGACGCCATCGTGGGCGAGCCGTGGGACCGCATCGTCGCCGTCTCCCGCTTCAACCCGCTCGTGCTCGCCGGCGTGGGGGCGATCCTGATGGCCGACTCGCTCAGCACCGTGCCGTTCGTCCGCGATCCCCGCCAGGCGATGAAGTTCAGCCGGCTCGCCATGCCGATGGTGGCCAGCCACGTGAAGAACCCGCTGCACCTGCTGGGCCCGGGGGTGTCCATCCTCCGGTCCCGCTCGTCGAAGTGGATGCTCGAGAAGCTCGGCCGCGAGGGCGTGCCGGTGGTCGCCATCCACGGCGACCGCGACATCGTCGTCCCGCTTGCCACCGCCCGCAGCGCCGCCAAGTTGGCCAAGGGCGGGGTGGTGGTGGTCGAGGGCGGCCGCCACTCGTGGTTGCTCAAGGATCCCGAGACCCTGCCCGCCATCTTGCGGGAGCTGTTCGACGCCCCGTCCAGCATCGATGCCCGCAACCGCGACTTCGCCGAGCTGGGCCTTGCCCCCGACGCCACCCTCGATGAGATCGAGGCCGCCTTCTACGAGCCCGACGCCCCGGTCCTGGCCCTCACCCCCGACATCGACCTATCGGCCATCAAGCCCGGCCCCCGCCGTCCCCGGTTCCGCTGGCACATCGACATTCCTCGTTAGAGTCTCCACCCCCGCCAGACCGCCGAACTTTCTGTGACCAGGTGGCGTTCTCGCCGCCTCATCACAGAAAGCTCGCAGGGTGTGGGGGTGGGTTGGGTCGAACGGGGGTTCGGGCGCTATCGTTGTCCCCTGTGCCCAATCGGGGCACGTCCGCTCCTGGGCAGGCAGAGAACCTGCGGTCTGAGGGGCTGGGT
>CAZCVS010000485.1:0-2406 GCA_964501845.1 uncultured Iamiaceae bacterium | reverse complement strand
GCCGAGCGACCCGGAGCGAGCCGATCGCGTCCGGCGTAGGGTCCGCGGCCATGGCCGACGCTGACCGTCCCGCACCGATCCGCACCCGGGTGAGCGAGCTGCTCGGGGTCGACTACCCGATCATCCAGGCACCGATGGGCTGGATCGCCCGAGCGCAGCTGGCATCGGCCGTGTCCAACGCCGGCGGCCTCGGGATCATCGAGACGTCGTCGGGCGAGCTCGACAACGTGCGGGCTGAGATCGCCAAGATGCGCGACCTCACCGACAAGCCGTTCGGCGTGAACATCGCCCAGCTGTTCGTCCGCGACCCGTCGATCGTGGACTTCGTGGTCGATCAGGGCGTGAAGTTCGTGACCACGTCGGCCGGCAACCCGCAGCAGTACACCGCGAAGCTGAAGGAGGCCGGGCTCACCGTCTTCCACGTCGTCCCGACCGCGGCAGCAGCGCTGAAGGCCGTGGCCGCCGGTGTCGACGGGCTGGTGGTGGAGGGCGGCGAGGGCGGCGGCTTCAAGAATCCCCGCGACGTGGCGTCGATGGTGCTGCTCCCGCTCGTCCGCTCGGTGACCGACGTGCCGATCGTGGCAGCGGGCGGCATCTGCGACGGCCCGACCATGGCGGCGGCGTTCGCACTCGGCGCCGAGGGCGTGCAGATGGGGACCCGCATGGTGTCGGCGGCCGAGAGCCCGATCCACCAGAACTGGAAGGACGCCATCGTCGAGGCCGCCGAGACCGACACCGTCTTCCTCAACCGCTTCGGCCGTCCGGGGCTGCGGGCGCTGCGCACCGAGCGCACGACCCAGCTCGAGCACCAGGACCAGGTCGACCTGGCCGAGGCGTTCGGCGGCGTGATGGACCTCTACTTCGGCGGCGACATGGAAGCGGCCATCGCCCTGTCCGGCCAGGTCGCCGGCCGCATCACCGACGTCCGTCCCGTCGCCCAGATCATCGACGAGAC
Source organism: uncultured Iamiaceae bacterium (assembly GCA_964501845.1). Classification (GTDB taxonomy): domain Bacteria; phylum Actinomycetota; class Acidimicrobiia; order Acidimicrobiales; family Iamiaceae; genus Aquihabitans. The sequence continues at coordinate 1,451 of CAZCVS010000485.1, read as the reverse complement.
GGTGCGCGGGTTCCGTGCGACCGCCGCAGCGATCGGCGGCTACTGACGAGCGGCCGGAAGATCCGTGGGTGCCGGAGCGGGCGGAACTGCACCCCCGGTCGGAACGGAGGGCCCGGCGACGTGGCTCGGTGAGGGAAGGCGCCGGGTGACGAACGCGAGCGCGGCCGAGACGATGCCGAGTCCGATCAAGGCGAGCGCGACGACCTGACCGAGCGGGCTGCCCTCGTCGATGAACGGGTCGCACAGACAGTCGCTGCGGACCTGGACGTCGGCCATGTCACCGGCGCGCAGGGTCTCGGGGTCGAGGTCGTGGGTCTCCCAGGGCTGGTTGCGGACCACGGTCGCCCCGCCAGAGCTCGAGCCTCCCGACGACCGGGGAGCGTCGAGAAGGACTCCGCCGGCGCCCGTCGGCGATTCCAGGACGCGCACCGCCATGTGCGTCCCCTCCGGCGATGCAGAGACATAGGTCAGCGCGCCGCCCAGGAGCAGGGGCACGGCAACGAGCACGAAGATCGCGGACCACCGCTCGAGTCGTCGGGTGCGCCGGCCGGCACGCTCAGCGGCCGCCGACCCATCAGGCGAGCCGTCCTTCGGAGGCGGCGGCAGGGCGGTCGTCCGCCCGCTCGCAACTGACGCGTGCGGGGCGTGCCCCCAGCCCGGTGCGGGTGAGGGCAGACCAGTGGAGGCTCCGCCGTCGTCCATCGGTGACCATCGGCACCGGCGCCGTCCACGTGAGCCCGCGCTGATCCTCACAGTCAGGCGAAGTCGTCGGCGCCGGTGCGCAGCTTGCGCAAGATGCGGTGGAGGTCCTTCGCATCTCGGTCGGTCAGCTCAGCCACGCCGACCTGGGTGGCGACGACGGCCTTGGTGGCGTCGACCACCGTCGAGCGGCCCTCGGGGGTCAGCTCGGCGAGGGTGGTGCGGCGGTCGGTGGGGTGCGGCACCCGCTTGAGCAGGCCCTGCTGCTCGAGGCGGTCGACCAGGTTGGTGATGCTGGCCTGGTGGAGCATGAGCCGGTCGCCCATCTTCCCGAGCGGCAGTACGCCCTGCTTGGAGAAGTGGAGCAGGACCAGCACCTCGTAGCGGGCGAAGGTGAGCGACCACGGCCGCAGCGCCTCGTCGACCCGGGACAGCACGATCTGCTGGGCCCGCATGATCGACGTGGCCGCCTGCATCGCCCCCACCTCATCCCACCCCTGGGCGGCCCACTGGCGGCCGGCCTCCTCGATGGGGTCGAACGGGAGCGGGCGCACCATGCGAGCCACGGTAGTCGGTCGGTACTCCAACAGTCAGTAGACAGATAGTTGGAAGTCAAAGTATTCTGGTGACGTGAGCACGCCCGACCTGCACCGTCCCGCCAACGCCGTCCGCTTCGTCACCGCGGCCAGCCTCTTCGACGGCCACGACGCCTCGATCAACATCATGCGGCGCATCCTCCAGAGCCAGGGGGT
>CAZCVS010000484.1:0-2413 GCA_964501845.1 uncultured Iamiaceae bacterium | reverse complement strand
CGGCATCATCTACGGCGCCCTGGGCTGCCTGGCCCAGACCGACATGAAGCGGCTGATCGCCTTCTCGTCGGTGGCCCACATGGGCTACGTGATGCTCGGCATCGCCACGCTCACCCCGTTCGGCACCAACGCCGCCATCTTCGGCATGGTCGCCCACGGCCTCATCACCGGCATGCTCTTCTTCATCGCCGGTTCGGTGAAGGACCGGTTCCACACCCTCGAGATCAAGCGCCTCGGCGGCCTGCTCCTCCAGGCGCCCCGCATGGGCTGGCTGCTCGGCTTCTCGGTCATGGCCTCGCTCGGCCTGCCCGGCCTGGCCGGGTTCTGGGGCGAGTTCCCCGCCATCCTCTCCGCGTACCAGCCGGCTGAGGGCCTCAACGTCGAGCTCTTCCGGGTGTTCATGGTCATCGCCGCCATCGGCACGGTGTTCGCCGCCGGCTACCTCCTCTGGCTGCTCCAGCGGGTGGCCTTCGGCACGCCCACCGAGGAGTTCGAAGATGAGCACATCGGTGACATGCACCTCACCGACTACCTCGCCTGGACCCCGATGGTCGTGCTGATCGTCGTGCTCGGCATCTTCCCGGGTCTGATCTTCAAGGTCACCAACCAGGCCGTCGTGCACAGCCTCTCGGCCTTCGGGAGCTGATGGTGCTCGCCTCCCTGCTCGCCGCGACACCGGAGTTCGTCCGGCCGCACTTCGACTGGCACGCGCTCGCGCCCGCGCTGGTCATCGTGGCCACGATCGTGCTGTGCCTGCTGGTCGACGTGTTCACGACAGAGCAGAGCCGGTGGACGGCGTCGTCCATCGCCGGCATCGGCATGCTGGGCGCGCTGGTCCCGGTCTTCACCCTCGCCTACGACAACACCGACCGGGTGCTGTTCGGCGGGGCGTTCGTCGTCGACGACTTCTCGCTGGTGCTCACCGGGCTGTTCCTGGTGGCGGGCTACCTGACCATCCTGCTCTCCACCAACTACATCGCCGAGGGCGACTACGCCGAGGGCGAGTACTACCTCATGCTGCTCTCCGCGGTGTTCGGCATGGTCATCATGGCGTCGGCCCGTGACCTGATCACGATCTTCATCGCCCTGGAGATGCTGTCCATCCCGGCCTACCTCATGGCGGGCTGGCGCAAGCGCGAGCTCACCGGCAACGAGGCCGGCATGAAGTACTACCTGATGGGCGTCTTCGCCTCGGCGGTCATGCTCTACGGCATGTCGCTGATCTTCGGCGGCACCGGCAGCACCGTGCTGGCCGAGATCGGCAGCCAGGTCAACGCCGGCTTCATGGACGAGCCCATCGCCGTGCTCGGGATCATCTTCGTGCTCGTCGGGTTCGCCTTCAAGGTCTCGGCCGTGCCGTTCCAGAACTGGGCGCCCGACACCTACGAGGGTGCGCCCACCCCCGTCACCGCCTTCTTGTCGGTGGCCTCCAAGACCGCCGGCTTCGTGGCGATCCTCTCGCTCATCTACGTGGGCTTCGCCGGCCAAGCCGACATCATCCGGCCGTTCATGTTCATCATCGCCGTGCTCACCATGACCGTCGGCAACGTGATCGCGCTGCGCCAGACCAACGTGGTTCGCCTGTTCGCCTACTCGTCGGTGGCGCAGGCCGGGTTCATCTTGGCCCCGCTGTCGGTGTTCGGCATCAGTGCCCGCTCCTCGCACGACGTCCTCATCGCCGTGATCACCTACGTGATCATCTACACGGTCGTGAACCTCGGCGCCTTCGCCGTGATCATCGCCGTGAGCCGCCGCACCGGCACCGGCGAGATCGCTTCGTGGGGCGGACTGTGGACCTACGCCCCGATGCTCGCCATCTCCATGGGCGCCTTCTTGTTCGCCCTCGCCGGCATCCCCATCGCGGCGGGCTGGTTCGCCAAGTTCCAGGCCTTCACCGCCGTGGTGTCGGGCCACGACCCGCTCGGCTACGTCATGGGCGTCGTCATGGCCGTGAACTCGGTGATCGCGCTCGGGTACTACCTGTCGCTCGTGCGGGTGATGTTCATGGACGACGCGCCAGACGGCGACGTCACCCCCATCCGGGTCCCGGTCACGCTGAGCGTGGTGGTGGGCGCCGCGCTGATCTTCACCATCGCGGTGGGCGTCTTCCCTGGTCTCATCAGCGACCTGGCCGAGGGCGCCACGCTCGCCTTCTCGCCCGGGACCTGACCGCTGGCCGTGGGCGAGCTCCAGCAGCTCCTCGTGGCCCGCATTGCCGATGGTGGGCCCATCGGCTTCGACGAGTACCAGGCCCACGCCCTCTACGCGCCTGGGCTCGGGTTCTACGCGTCGGGGCACGGGGCGGGGCGCCGTCGGGACTTCCTGACCAGCCCCGAGGTCGGGCCGCTGTTCGGCGCCGTCATCGCCCGGGCGCTCGATGCGTGGTGGGAGGAGCTGGGGGAGCCATCCACGT
>CAZCVS010000483.1:0-2422 GCA_964501845.1 uncultured Iamiaceae bacterium | reverse complement strand
TCGGTCACGTCGGTCACAGCGCGCTCTCCCGGACGTCGAAGCGGTCGCGCATCACGTCGCCCAGGTAGTTGAGCGAGGCCGCGGTGGCGAACACCGCGAAGATCGGGATCCACACGATGAACGGGGCCTGCTGCAGCTCGGACTGGCCGGTGGCGATCATCGTGCCCCAGGTGGCCTGAGGGGGATCGACGCTCGCCCCGAGGATGGCCAGACCTCCTTCCGCCACGATGGCGATGGCCATGCCCAGCAGGGCGATGGAGACCATCGCCGGCAACACGTTGGGCAGGACCTCACGGAACAGGATCCGGCCGTGGGTGGCCCCCTGGGCCCGGGCGGCCATCACGAACTCCCGTTGGGACCAACTCAGGGTCGATGCCCGGGTGATGCGGGCGAGCAGGGGGATCGAGACGATGCCGAGGGCGATGATCAAGATCAGCGACACCGGCATCTTGAACGGTTCGGACTCGCCGAGCGCGGGCGGCTCCGGCGATCCCTTGAGCACCGAGACCAGCGAGAGGGCCAAGACCAGCTGCGGGATGGCCAGCAAGATGTCGAACACGCTGACGAGGGCGTTGCCCGCCCAGTTGCGGAAGTAGCCCGCCAGCAGGCCGAGGAACCCGCCGATCAGAAACCCGATCATGACCGCGAAGAAGGCGATGATCAGCGACGTGCGAGCGCCGTAGATGGTGCGGGCCAGCAGGTCGCGCCCGTTGGCGTCGGCACCGAGCAGCGGGCCACCCGGTTGGAACGGCGCCAGCCGCTTGCCGGCCACCTCCGCAGCGGGGTCGTTGAGCGGGAGGAGGTCGGCGAGGAACGCGGACGAGACGATCAGGATCAGCCAGCCCGCCGCGATCCAGCCGACGACCCCGAGCCCCTTCTTCTTGGTGGGCTCGTCGAGGACGGCAGCGGGAACGCCGCTGGCCGCCTTGGCGTCGAGGACCTTCTGCTTCGAGAGGTCACCCACCGGGGTGGTCGACGTGTTCGTCTGGTCGCTCATGACCGGCGCTCCCGGATGCGGGGATCGAGCACCGTGTAGAGGTAGTCGATCAGGAAGTTCAACAGGACGAAGAAGATGGCGATCAGCGCCACGGAGCTCTGCAGCGCCACGTACTGGCGCTTCAAGACGGCCTCGCCGATGAGCATGCCCATCCCCGGGATGCGCAGGAGGAACTCGACGACCAGCGCCCCACCGATGAGCGTTCCGACGCTGAGGCCGGCGACGGTCAGCAGCGTCAGGCTGGAAGGCCGCAGGGCGTGGCGCCACAGCACCCGGCGGTTGGAGATGCCCTTCGCCTTGGCCATGAGGATGAAGTCCTCCTGGAGCGTGGCGACGAGGTCCGAGCGCAGGAGCCGCATGTAGACGGCGATCTGTCCGAGCGAGAGCGCGAGGACGGGCACCACCATCGATCTGAAGTGTTCGCTCAGGCCGTCGGATGGTGCGGTGTAGCCGTCGGTGGGGACCAGGTTCATCTGGACCCCGAAGATGTAGGTGAAGATGAGCGCGACGGCGAAGCCGGGCAACGAGATGCAGCCGAACGCCCCCGCGTTGAAGAGCTTGTCGGCGCGGCTGCCGGACTTGTAGGCCGCCCACACCGCGAGGGGGATGGCGATGCCGAGCGAGACCAGTTGCACGTAGAGGATCAGCAGCAGCGAGATCGGCAGGGCGGTCCCGATGCGGTCGCTGACCGGGTTCTTGCCGGTCGAGGTGTAGTAGTCGCCCATGTCGCCGCTGAGGAAGTCCTTCGCCCAGTAGCCCCACTGCACGACCAGCGGCTTGTCGAGGTGGTTGTCCTCGCGGAACGCCTGGCGCTGGGTCTGCTCGGGGTTGTCGAAGGGGATGACGACGACCTCGGGCTTGCCCGGCACCATGGAGATGAGCGCCACGGTGAAGAACGTGACGCACACGAACACCACGACGAGTTGCAGCAGCCGTTTGCCGATCAGCAGCATCCGATTGGTCCTCTCTCAGGCGGCTCGCCGCTGCTGCGACGAGCCGCCTCGGTTCCGAAGAGACGGGGGTGGACGATGATCAGTTGTCGATCCACAGGCCGAGCAGCGAGTGGCCGGTGGCCAGGCCGGTGCTGGGCTGGAAGGCGGGATCATCGGTGCTCTCCTCGCCGGCCTCCGACGGGTTCGCACCGGGCAGCGGCGGGCCGAGGATGTTGTGGACGTTCGCCTTCTCGACGACGGCCCACGGCGTGTACCAGGACCACATGTTCCAGACCTGCTTGGCGAACTGCTTGTTGATGTCCTGGTAGATCTGGGCCCGCTTCTCCGGATCGATCTCGCTGCGGCCTTCGTCGAGGAGCTCGTTGATCACCTCGTCGTCGTAGCCGCCGAAGTTGACCGGGTTGGTCTCCGCCCCGAACCACCACACGTAGTTGATGTCGGGATCGCCGCCGGGGTAGTTGCGGAACAGCAT
>CAZCVS010000482.1:0-2439 GCA_964501845.1 uncultured Iamiaceae bacterium | reverse complement strand
GCGCGCGGGGCGAGGCGGGCGTAGTACCGGGCGGTCACCGCCTGGTCCATGATCTCCTCGAAGGCCCACACGCGGGCTTTGCCGTTCTCGGCCTGGATCAGGTCGAGCAGCTCGGCCTGCTTCTCCAGCACGAGGTCGTGGTAGCGCAGCAGGACCTTGGCCCGCTCCTTGACCGGGGTGGCGGCCCACCGCTTCTGGACCCGGTGGCACTCGGTCACCGCGGCGGTCACATCGTCCGCGGTGCCGATGGGCACCTGCCCGACGACCTGGCCGTTGAGCGGCGAGGTGACGTTGCGCAGCTCCCGCCCCGGCGCCACGTTGATGCGGGTGGCGAGGCGGTCGGTCTCCATGCGCCCCGGCCGCAGCGCGCCGTTGGTGGGCGGCGTGCTTTCCGGCCCATCGTCGGTGTGGGTCCGAGCATCGGTCGCGGTCATGGCGGGCCTCCTGGCCATTGGCGGTGCACTGCCTGCGAGGGGTCCCACGGTACCGGCCCCCTGTGCCGCTGGCGAAGGCCGCACGGTGCTTTGCTGATCGAACTTTCGATGGTTGTGGTTGCACAGCAACCGTCCGCGTCGAAAGTTCGAGACCGCCGCGGCGGATCGGTCAGCTGGGGAAGGGGACGATGCCGGCGGTGTCGAAGCGGACGGCGGCGAGCTGGGTGGCGTGGGCGACGAGGGTGCCGTCGGCATCCCACAGCTCGCACACCTCGTCGAAGCGGGCGTCAGCCACCTGCTGCGCCCAGATGCGGTAGCGCAGCGGCCCGGGTGCTGGCAGGGCCCGGACGTAGGCGGTCAGCGAGAGGGTCGGCACCCAGGCCGACGGGCCGATGTTCATCGACGGCGGCGGGACGGGATCGAGGAACGTGAGCAGGGCGAGCGGGTCGATGGGCTGGCCATCGTCCCACGACAGCCAACCCTTCATCTCGCCGAGTCCCGTGGGCTGGCCGACGGCGAAGCCGAGCACCGACGGATCGAGGCGCAGGTCGAACTTCTCGAGGATCGGCACGGCGAACCTGGCCCCAGGAGCGGTGGGCGACGCCCGGTGGCACGCTTCGATCGGGGCGACCTCAACGGGGGCGACCGACGACCAGACGGTGCCGGTCCCCTCGCCGGGGGCGGGCAGGCGGCCCATCGTGAACGTGGCATCGACGCAGCGGCGGTCGCCCTGGACGAGGACGGCGCGGGCCTGGCTCGCGGAGCGGCCGGAGCGCAGCACCTCGACCTCGACGTGGGCCGGTCCGACCTCGGGCGAGCGCAGGTAGTGCGCGGTCGAGGCGAGCGGGTCGGGGTGCGAGGTGCCCGACGACGTCAGAGCGTGGCCGACGGCCTGGGCCAGGAGCGCGAGCAGGTACCCGCCGTTCGGCTTGTCGCCGATGGTGTACCCGGCGTCGATGCCGACGGCGTAGCGGCCGTCGGGCTCGAGGTCGGCGGCGACGGCCGCCTCGAACGCGTAGCTGGCGGGGGCGAAGGTCTCGGCCATGCCGGCGACCCTACGAGGTCAGTCAGTTGCATGAAAGAACTGATTGGGTGGCATGTGGCACAGTCCCGTCCGCCTCGACGAGGTCTGGGTGTGATCAGGTGTGCTTCGAGCCGCTCGGCCTCGACGTTCGGGGCTGAACTGGCCGATGCGGGTCACGTCGCTCACCAGTGCCCACACCTCATCAGGGGTGGCGTTCATGTGCACGGTCATGGCGTCCTCCATGCGTCGAACCCCTACGGCGACACCCCAGCAGCAGGCGAGGGAAGCCGGTACGGTCGGCCGTCCACGCCCGTCGCGGTGGCGCTCTGCCGTCGTCCGCCTGTTCCGTCCCCCGGAGGCCCCGATGACCACCGACCCCGCTCAGCTCGTCAAGGAGGGCATCGAGGAGCTGCTCGATGTCGTCGACCCCACGGCGGTGTCGATGGAGGAGTTCCGCGGGGAGCAGTACGACCGGGGGCTGGCGTGGGTCCACTTCCCGGAGGGGTGGGGCGGCCTCGGTTTGGCGCCCAACCACCAGAAGGACATCGACGCGGCGCTGCGACGGGCTGGTGCCGAGCCCGCCGACTCCCGCCACTTCTTCGGCCTCACCATGGCCGGGCCGACCGTCGTGACCCACGGCGACGACGCCCTGCGCGGCCGGCTGCTGCGGCGGATGTTCACCGGCGAGGACGCCTGGTGCCAGCTCTTCAGCGAGCCGGGCGCCGGCTCCGACCTCGCCGGTCTGGCCTGCAAGGCGGTCCGAGATGGCGACGAGTGGATCATCACCGGTCAGAAGGTGTGGAACACCCTGGCCCACATCGCGGACCGGGGGATGCTGGTCGCCCGCACCGATCCCGATGCGCCCAAGCACAAGGGCCAGACCTACTTCGCCCTCGACATGCACGCGCCGGGGGTCGAGGTCCGGCCGCTGCGCCAGATCACCGGTGAGGCCGAGTTCAACGAGGTGTACATGACCGAGGT
>CAZCVS010000481.1:0-2441 GCA_964501845.1 uncultured Iamiaceae bacterium | reverse complement strand
TTCGATGCGATCGACGTTGCTCATGACTTGGCTGCCTTCTTCTTGGCGGACGATGAGGACTTGGGCGCGGCGCCGGGCTTCGAGCCGCTGCCGGGCTTGGGGGCGGGCCCCCACTCGAACACGGTGCGGGCCCGCTCGATGTCGTCGAGCTCGAGCACGCGGGTCGTGCCCGGTGCCGCATCCGAGGGAGCGACGGTGGCCGTGGTGCCCTCGACGGACACGAGGGTGCCCTTCACCCGACGGTCGCCCTCGACGCCGGGCTTGGTCTTGAGGGCCACGACGGAGCCGACGGCCCCGGCGAAGTGCTCCGGCGTGCGCAGGGCGCGCTCGAGGCCGGGGCTCGACACCTCGAGCGTGTACTGCCCGGGCATGGGGTCTTCCTCGTCGAGCATCCGGGAGATGTCCCGGGTGAGCTTGCCGATCACGCCGATGTCGACGCCGCCGTCGCGCTGGACGGTGATGCGGAGCACGCCGCCGGTGTACTCCAGGTCGTAGAGCGCGACGCCGGCCTCGTCGACCAGGGGCTCGATGAGCAGGCGCACACGGGTGGTGGTATCCATCAGCTGGCCTCCTCTGGTTGGCTCGAACGACACGACCGATGACGGTCCGGACAAAGAAAGGGCGTGGGCCCAAGGCCCACGCCTCGCCACCCCGAGAGGTGAACGGGACCAGCATAGCCGGTGACCGTCCGGTTCTCCTGGCTGGAATCGCCGCCCACCACGTACCGTGAGCGACCCGCACGCAGCGAACAGCAGCGCAGGTCACGAACGGCCCACGTGCGACGCAGGTCGGGGCTCCGGTCGATGCAGCCCACGCGCTGTCAGACTCCTGGGGGATGATGCGGGGATGACTTCTTGGACCGATTTCGAAACGGCAGAACCCGAACTCGCGGCGCGGGCCCGGGGCATCATCTCCGCCACCACCAACTGCGTGCTCGCCACCATCCGGGCCGACGGGTCGCCCCGGATCAGCGGGATCGACCCCTTCTTCCGCGATGGCGAGCTCTGGCTCGGTTCCATGCCGAACTCCCGCAAGGGGGCGGACCTGGCGCGCGATCCGCGGATCGCCCTGCACGGGATCCCGTGGGAGTCCCGCAAGGTCAAGGAGGGGGCCGACGACCCGGGCGACGGCGACGTCAAGCTCACCGGCCGGGCGGTCCTGCTCGGCGACGACGAGGAGAGCGCCCGCATCCTCAGCGAGTACTTCGCCGACATCGGGGTCGACGAGCCCGCCGACGGCGGCGACCTCTACACCATCGACCTGGACACCGTGGTGGTCATCTCCGTCGCCGACGACCAGCTCGTCATCGACCGGTGGTCGGCTGCCGACGGCCGCAAGGTGGTCCGGCGCACCTGACCGCCGGCGCGGACGTGGCGAAGGCCGCCGCGCACGCCGAGCCCGGCCCCTCCCCCGCTCCCGCCGTCGGCGCCGACCGACCGGTCACCGTTCTTGCGGTCAGTAGGCCCGAGCCACCACAGCGATCACACCGGGCTCGTCCTCGCTGGCGGGCACGCCGCCGTCGGGGGTCTGGAGGCAGCGCACGGTGATGGCGTCGCGGGCCAGCAGCGCCTCGCCCTCCTCGCCGAGCGTGGCCCAGGGGATGCGGGCGAAGCCGCTCTGGGCGGCCTCGCGAGCCTCGTCGATGGTCGAGACGGTGAGCGTGCGGGCGTCGCGGCGCACGGTGGCGGCGTCGAGCAGGTCCGCCTGGATGCCGTCGAGGATCCCCGGCAGGTCCGACGCCAGCCCGGCGATGCCGACCTGGCGCTTCTCGCCGGTGTCGCGGCGCACGATCGTGACCTCGCCGTTCACGAGGTCGCGGGGGCCGACCTCGACCCGGACGGGGACGCCCTTGAGCTCCCACGCGGTCGCCCGGCGCCCGAAGGAGGTGTCGGTGCGGTCGTCGAGCTTCACCCGGATGCCCTCGGTCTTGATCTCGTCGACGAGCGCCTGCGCGGCTGCGCCCACGCCCTCCTCGTCCTTGATCACGAGCACGACGACCTGGTTGGACGCCAGGCGGGGCGGGACCACGAGGCCCCGGTCGTCGCCGTGGCACATGATCAGTCCGCCCATCATCCGGGTGGAGACGCCCCAGCTGGTGGTCCAGCACGTCTCCTGCTGACCTTCCGCGGACTGGTAGTTGATGTCGAACACCTTGGCGAAGTTCTGGCCGAGCTCGTGGCTGGTGCCCATCTGCAGCGCCTTGCCGTCGCCCATCATCGCCTCGCAGGCGAGGGTGTTGGTGGCCCCGGCGAAGCGCTCCTGGCGGGTCTTGCGGCCGATCAGCACGGGCATGGCCAACACGTCGACCATGAAGTCGCGGTACACGTCGTGGAGGATCTGCAGCGCGTAGGCCGAAGCGTCGGCTTCGGTGGCATGCGCGGTGTGGCCCTCCTGCCAGAGGAACTCCGAGGTGCGCAGGAAGATGCGGGTGCGCAGCTCCC
>CAZCVS010000480.1:0-2442 GCA_964501845.1 uncultured Iamiaceae bacterium | reverse complement strand
ACCACGACGATGGCGATGATGGCCATGCGGGAGTAGAGGAAGTACTTGCCGTTGGCGTCGATCGCGAGCGGCACGACGACGGCGACGACCAGCGCGATCGCCGCGGGCACCCATGGGAGGCGGCGCACGAGCAGGTGGGACCGGAGCCGATCCGGCAGGGGCGCCACCCGGCTCGACAACGACCACGCGCCATCGCCGCCGGCACCGCCGCGGTGGGCGATGAGCACGCCGACGATCACCACGCCGAACAGCACGAACTCCATGAGACCGGCCTGGTCCGCCCAGTTGTAGAACACGATCCGCTCGACCACGCCGACCGCGACGCCGGCGACCACGGCCACCAGCATCGAGCGCATCCGGGCGAGCAGGGCGATCGCCAGGGCGATGACGAGGAGTCCGATGCCGCTCGACTGGGCGAGGAGGCTGACCGGCGTCGAGCGCAGCGGAGCGGCCAGCACGGTCGTGACGGCCGCGAGCCCGCCGGCGAGCACCCACACCAGGGTCGACACCTTCCGGGTGCTCAGCCCCGCCAGCCGGCTGGCGTCGGGGTTGGCAGCCGTCGCGGTGATGGCGATGCCCCAGATCGTGCGGTTCAGGAACCAGGCGAGCACCGCTCCCACCAGGGGGATCACCACCAGGGCCACGACCTGCGGGCCGTGGACCGTGAGCGTGCTCGTGGGCTGCCAGGTGCTGGTGACCGGCGTCGGGAACGCGGCGCCGAACTGCTCGACGCGCGGCACGTTGATCACGAGCACGGTGACCAGCTGAGCCACCCCGATGGTCGCCACGAACAAGGTGATGCGCGCCGAGTCGAACAGCCGGCGCACGACGGTCATCTCGATGGCGCACGCGAGCAGCGCCGAGGCGGCCGCGCCGACCACCAGCGCCGGAACGTAGGGCCAGTTCCAGTCGATGACCATCTTGGCCACGAGCACGGCGGCCAGCGACCCGACCGCGCCGTAGGCGAAGTTGACGATGCCACTGGCCCGGTACAGCAGGATCACGCCGATCGCCGAGAACCCGTACACGAGCCCGGCCACCGCGCCGTCGAAGAGGTCCTGCGGGTTCAGGTCGATCCCGGCGATCGTGACGACGGCGAGCACGCTCACGGCTCACCACCTTCGGCCGCGCCGCCCAAGAAGACCGCTCGCAGCAGGTCGCCCCGATCCAGCAGCTCGTTCGCCGGGCCGTCGAAGCGCACCTGGCCCTTCTCCATGAACACGGCCCGGTCGGCGATGGACAGGGCGACGTTGACGCTCTGCTCCACGATGACGATGGTCAGCCCCTGGTCCCGGAGGTGCTCGACCTTGGCCAGCACCTGCTGGGCGGCGATGGGCGACAGTCCCAGGGAGAGCTCGTCGATGAGCAGCACCTCGGGCTCGAGGAGCATGGCCTTGGCCAGCGCGACCAACTGCTTCTGCCCGCCCGAGAGGGTGCCGGCGGCCTGGCCGAGGAGCGGCTGGAGCTCGGGGAACTGCTCCAGGACCCGGTCGAGCCGCCGCTGGCGCTCCCCCGTGTCGTTGCGCAGCACGAACGCGCCCAACCGGAGGTTCTCCTCGACGCTGAGCGGCTCCCACAGGGCGTTGCCGCCCGGCATCATCACCACGCCCAGCCCCACCCGCGCCTCGGGCTCCGCATAGGTGATGGCGTGACCGTGCAGCCGCACCACGCCGCGGCTCGGGATGCCCAGGCCGCAGATGCACCGCAGGAGCGTGGACTTGCCGGCGCCGTTGGTGCCGAGCAGGGCCAGCACCTCGCCGCGCCGCACATCGAGGTCGACGCCGAAGAGGACCTGCACGGTGCCGTAGGAGAAGTCCAGGTTCCGCACCTGCAAGATGTGGTCGGCGGCTTCGGGCCCCTGGGATCGCTCGGACTCGGCGCGCTCCTCCTCCAGTTCCTCCATCACCAGCCCGATGTCGCCGCGGATGTGCGGGGCGCCGCTGGCCAGCAGCGCACCGCCGATGACCGCCGAGGGGATGCACAGCAGCGACAGGCCGACGCGGACGCCCCAGGCATCGGTCATCAGCCCGGCCAGCACGGCGCCCAGGAAGGCACCGGAGAGGAAGACGTACACCCCGACCATGGCGAAGCCCTGGGTCCGCAGCCGGTAGGGCACGACCGCGGAGACGATCGGCCCGATCAGCATGAACCCGCCGTTGGCGCACAGCGTGGCCAGCGAGAGGAAGGCCACGAGCGCGGCCAGGACGGGCATGAAGAGCGCCATCGTCACGAACACGCCGAACAGCGAGATCAGCCCGGCGCACAGCACCAGCGACCGGGGCGGCGACGAGCGGAACAGCCGGTCGTTGAGCTTGCCCACGAACGGCAGGGCGACGAGCGACGGGACCACGATGACCGACCCCACGATGCCGCGCTCGAACGCGGACAGCCCGTAGTGGTCCTCGAGGAACACGTTGAGGAAGATCGGCACGCTGAACAGAC
>CAZCVS010000479.1:0-2444 GCA_964501845.1 uncultured Iamiaceae bacterium | reverse complement strand
CTGTGCCCGTTCCACGGCGAGAAGAGCCCGTCGTTCTCGGTCAACGCGGACAAGGGCGTCTTCTACTGCTTCGGCTGCCAGGCCAAGGGCGACGTCATCTCGTTCGTCCGAGACATCGACCACCTCGACTTCGCCGGCGCGGTCGAGTTCCTGGCCGCCAAGTCGGGCATCACCCTGCGCTACACGGACCGCGCCGAGGGCGACCGCCGAGAGGCGCGGGGCAAGCTCCGCGAGGCGATGGCGGCGGCGGTCGAGTGGTACCACCAGCGCCTCTTGACCGGACCGGACTCGGGTGCGGCCCGCCACTACCTGCGCGAGCGCGGCTTCGACGGCGAGCGGGTCCGCCAGTACAAGATCGGTTGGGCGCCCGACGACTGGGACCAGCTCGTCAAGGCCCTGCCGTTCTCGCCCAAGGTCCTGCGCGATGCCGGTCTCGGCCGGGAGAGCAAGCGCGGCGGCACCAACGACTTCTTCCGGGCCCGGGTCCTGTTCCCGATCTTCGACGTGCAGGGCGATCCCATCGGCTTCGGCGGGCGCATGATGCCCGGGGGGCGTCCCCCCAAGTACCAGAACACCCCGGAGACCTCGCTCTACCGCAAGAGCAAGGTGCTCTACGGCCTGAACTGGGCCAAAGACGAAGCCGTGCGGGAGAACGAGGTCATCATCTGCGAGGGCTACACCGACGTGATCGGCTTCGCCGAGGTCGGCCTCCACCGGGCCGTCGCCACCTGCGGCACCGCCCTCACCGACGACCACGTGCGCACCCTCCAGCGCTTCGCCCCCAAGCTGGTCCTGGCGTTCGACCCCGATGCCGCCGGCCAGGCCGCCGCCGACCGCGTGTACGAGTGGGAGCGCAAGCACGAGGTCGAGGTGGCGGTGGCCGCGCTGCCCCCGGGCGGGGACCCGGCGGACCTGGCCCGCTCGGACCCCGACGCGCTGCGGGCGTCGATCGCCAACGCCCAGCCGTTCCTCGGGTTCCGCATCGACCGCATCCTCGCCGCCGCAGACCTCCGCACGCCCGAGGGCCGGGGCAAGGTCGCCGAGGTGGCGCTCGCCGCGGTGGCTGAGCACCCCAACGAGTTCGTCCGCGACCAGTACGTGATGACCATCGCCGAGCGGTGCCGCCTCGACCCCGACCGCCTGCGGGCCTCGCTGCGCTCCGGAGGTGCCCGGCCCCGGGTTCGCGTCACTGCTGAGCCTCGCCGCCCGGCCCGGGCCGAGACGCCCGAGACCGAGGCGCTCCGGCTGGCGATCTCGGACCCCGAGACCATGCTCCCGCTGCTGCACCCCGCGCTGTTCGACGAGCCGCTGCACCGCGCCGCGCTCGGCGCGCTCGAGCACGCCGGCGGCAACCTGCACCGAGCGGTCGACGAAGCCGAGCCGCTCGTCGGTGAGCTCCTCGCGCGGCTGGCGGTCGAGGAGACGACGGCCGACGCGGTCGATGTCCGGCGGCTCCTGCTGCGTGATCTCGGGGCCCGCGTCGCCGCTGACCTGCAGCGCGACCTCAACGGGTGGACCGGGGACTTCCGTGGGGACGACTACCGGCTGATCGTGGAGCAGTACGCCTGGCTCAAGCACCGCCTCGAAGCCATCGGTCCCGATGCGCCTCCCGATCCGGTGGGCGAAGATGAGTTGCTAGCGTGGCTCGCACAACGGGGGGAGGGATCCGCATGAACGACATGGCTGCTGCTCCCACCACCGATTCGTCCGCATGGGACGAGCTGATCCAGCGGGCGAAGGACGACGGCTCCCTGACGGTCACGCAGGCCGAGGTGCTCGAGGTCGTCGACATCGACGTCGAGCGGCTCGACCAGGAGATCGAATCGATCCGCAAGCTGCTCGGCGAGCACGGCATCACGCTCGACGAGGAGATCGACGCCGAGGCCGTCGCCGCCGAGCTGGAAGCGCAGGCCGAGCGAGACGCCGCCGTGCACGTGAACGAGGTGCTCGCCGATCCACTGGGCGGCATCGACCTCGCCGCCGACGAGGACGGCTCGCGCCGCCGGCTCCGCCTCGTGAAGACGCCGCGGGTCAGCGCCGACCGCTCCGGCTCCGGCAGTGCCGATCCGGTCCGCGTCTACCTCAAGGAGATCGGACGGGTCCCGCTGCTCACCGGCATGGAGGAGGTCACCCTTGCCAAGCGCATCGAGGCGGGGGGCCAGGCCGCCGTCCGCCTCGCGGAGCTGGAGGCCGCCGGCCGCATCGACGAGCTCGACGTCGCCGCCCGCCGCCGCTTGGAGCGCACGTCGCGCGACGGCGAGCGGGCCAAGAGCGACCTCATCCAGGCCAACCTCCGTCTCGTCGTCTCCATCGCCAAGCGCTACGTCGGCCGGGGCATGCACCTGCTGGACCTCATCCAGGAGGGCAACCTCGGCCTGATGCGTGCGGTCGAGAAGTTCGACTACACCAAGGGCTTCAAGTTCTCCACCTACGCCACGTGGTGG
>CAZCVS010000478.1:0-2458 GCA_964501845.1 uncultured Iamiaceae bacterium | reverse complement strand
CGTCGCTCATGAGCACGATGCGGGCGGGCACCTTCTTGCCGTCGGCGGCCTTCGGTGCCGTCTTGATGGCATCGAGCGAGGCGTAGATGGCTTCGCCGATGGCCGTCCGCTCGCCCAGGCGGAGCTGGTCGATGGCCACCAGCAGCCCCTCGCGGTCTTGCGTGGGGGCCACCTTCACCACCGCGGTGCCGTTGAACGTGACGAGTCCGACGTTGAGCCGCGGCGGAAGCAGGTTCACGAACTCCTTGGCGGCGTTCTGCGCAGCCTTGAGGCGGGTGGGGGCCACATCGGTGGCCTCCATCGACAGCGAGGTGTCGATGGCCATCATGATGGTGGCCCGCTCCCGGGGAACCCGCACGTCGCGGGCGGGCTTGGCGAACGCACCCACCATGCCGGCCAGCGCCAGGAGCATCAGCGCGGCGGGCAGGTGGCGGCGCCAGCCCGGGCGCTTGGGGGCGACCGAGTCGAGCAGCGCCAGGTTCGTGAAGCGCACGGCGTAGGTGGCGCGCCGCCGCTGCATGATCAGGTACGACACCCCGAGCGCGACCACGCCGAGCAGCAGCCAGAGGCGGGCCTGCTCGACGAACGTGAGGGCGAGGACGGGGGTGGTCATCGGGCCTCCCAGCCGGCTCGGCGAGCGTGCACCCGCTCACGGCGCGAGGCCACGAAGCGGACGATGTCGAGGAGCCAGTCCTGGTCGGTGCGCAGGATCAGGTGGTCGGCGCCCGCCTTGCGGATGCCCTGCTCGATGGCCGCCCGCTGCTGCGCGGCCGCGCCGGCGTACCGGTCGCGCAGCTTCTTCGAGGTGTTGACGTCGCGGGTCTGGCCGGTGGCCGGATCGACCAGGGAGAGGACGCCGACGTCGGGCAGCGCCAGCTCCCGGGGATCGAGGATCTCGATGGCGATGGTCTCGTGGCGCGTGGTCAGTCGGCGAAGGGCCGGGCCCCACTGCGCGGGGTCGCCGAGGAAGTCGGAGATGACGACGGCGAGGCCGCGCCGTCGGGCGATGGCCGCGGTGCGGGCCAGCGCCAGCCTGAGGTCGACCTCGCCCTCCCCGGCGCGCGGCGTCGAGGTGAGCCGGTGGAGGCTGCTCATGAGGTGGGTGCGCCCGCCCTTGGCCGGCGACACGGCGAGGCCCGACGGCTGGAGGGTGATCATGCCGAACCGGTTGCCAGTGCGGTTGGTGAGGAAACCTACGGCGGCGGCCGCCGAGATGGCGAGGTCGCGCTTCTCGCACCAGGCGGTGCCGAAGTCCATCGAGGCGCCGAGATCGGCGACGACCCAGGTCTCCAGCTCCCGGTCGGCGATGGTGTCGCGGACGTAGGGGTCCTGGAGGCGGGCGGTCACATTCCAGTCGATGCGGCGGACGTCGTCACCGGCCTGGTAGGCCCGTGTCTCGCCGAGCTCTGAGCCGTGCCCCGGAACGAGCCCCTGGTACTCGCCGTGCAGCAGGCCGTCGAGCTTGTGGCTCACCGCGAGGTCGAGGCGGCGCAGCACCTCGTCGGGACCCGTCTTGGTGGTGCGGGGCGGCACGTTCGTGGGAGCGGACACGGGTCAGCGCGATTCGCCCGGGGCAGCCCAGCCGCTGCTCGGGTTGTCGGTGCCGGTGGCCTGCTCGGGTTGCTCCGAGGTCGGCGCAGGGACCGAGGTCGGGGGCACCCACGGGGTGGGTGCGGCCGCGGTGGCGGCGGGGGCCTCGTCCCAGGCGGACGGAGCAGGGGCCGTCGGGCGGGCGGGCGGGACCGGCGCAGCCACCGCCGGCGCAGGGGTGGTCTGGGCCCAGGCGGCTTGCGGTGCCGGGGTGCGCGGCGCGCTGGGGTCCTGCGACGGGGCGACCCGAGGTGCGGGCACGGTGGCGAGGATGCGCGCCAGCACGTCGTTCACGGTGATGTCGCGGGCGAGGGCCTCGTACGACAGCACCAGCCGGTGGCGGAAGATGTCGGGCGCCACGTCGTAGACGTCCTGGGGCAGGACGTACGCCCGGCCCCGCAGCAGGGCGAGGGAGCGTCCGGCGGCGATGAGGCCGAGGCTGGCGCGGGGGCTGGCGCCGTACTGGAGGAACTCACCGAGGTCGGCCATCCCGAAGCGCTCGGGCTCCCGGGTGGCGAACACCAGGTTGACGGCGTAGTCGACGACCTCGCGGGCCACGAAGATCTTGTCGGCCTCGCCTTGGAGGACGGCGAGGGCGTCGATCGACAGCGACTCCTTCGGCTCCGGCGGCTTCACGCCCATGCGCTGGACGATCTCGACCTCCTCGGACGGGGTCGGGTAGTCGACGACGATCTTCATGAGGAAGCGGTCGCGCTGGGCTTCGGGGAGGGGGTAGACCCCCTCCTGCTCGATGGGGTTCTGGGTGGCGAGGACGAGGAACGGCTGGGGCACCTGGTAGGTGTTGCCACCGATGGACACCTGGTGCTCGGCCATGACCTCGAGCAGCGCGGACTGGACCTTGGCGGGG
>CAZCVS010000477.1:0-2463 GCA_964501845.1 uncultured Iamiaceae bacterium | reverse complement strand
AACGCCCGGACCCGCTCGTTCCTCCACCCCGAGCGCGGGCTGGAGGGCGAGGAGCTGTTCGTCGACGTCGCCGAGGTCGGGCCTGAGGACGCCGCTGAGGTCCTCGTGGTCGTCTCGGGGACGCACGGTGTCGAGGGCTACCTCGGCTCCGCGCTCCAGCGGGATCACCTGCGCTCGCTGGCCGGCACGACGCACGACGGCCCGGCGATCGTGTTCGTCCACGCGCTCAACCCGTACGGGTTCTCGTGGGTGAGGCGGGTCAACGAGGACAACGTCGACCTCAACCGCAACTTCGTCGACTGGTCGCAGCCGCTCCACGCCAACCCCGAGTACGGCGACCTCGCCGAGACCATCGTCCCCGGTGATTGGAGCCCCGAGACCCAGGAGCGCACCTTCGGTGAGCTGGCGGCGAAGCTCGAGGAGGTGGGCATCGAGCGCCTGCAGCAGATCGTGTCGGGTGGGCAGTACGACCATCCGACGGGGGTGTTCTACGGAGGGACCGGACCGGTGTGGTCGAACCGGTGGCTCGAGGGGTTCCTGCGGGAGCGCCTGGCCCCGGTCGCTCGGGCCGTCATCATCGACCTCCACACCGGGCTCGGTCCGTGGGGGCACGGCGAGCTCATCTCCAGCGAGGAGCCCGCCAGCGCCGTCTACGCCCGCCAGGCGGCGTGGTGGGGCGAGGTCACCTCGCTGCACGACGGGTCGAGCGTCTCGGCCCAGATCGCCGGTGACTGGCTGGCGGAGGCTCCCGGGTTCTCGCCCAGCACCGAGGTCACGGGCATCGCCATCGAGTACGGCACGGTCGACGCGATCACCGTGCTCCAGTGCCTTCGCGCCGATGCCGTGCTCCATGCCAGCGGCAACCCGACCGGCCCCGATGCGGCCGCCATCCGAGCCCAGGTCCGCGCCGCCTTCGGTGACGACGACCCGGCCTGGCTCGCCACCTGCACATCCCGCTACCGGTCCGTGGTCGAAGCCGCGCTCACCAACCTGGCCTGACGGCCGGTCATCGGCGAGCTTGCCGCATCAGAGGCCGGCGAGCTCCTTCTCCACCATGGTGGCGACGTTGAAGCCGGAGTCGACGGCCTGGTGGGTGCCCGAGCCGCGGCCGCCGGCATCGCAGCCGACGAGGAACAGGCCAGGCAGGGGCGTGCGAGCATCGGGCTTCGAGCGACCGACCTGACCCACGACCTGCGCCAGGCCGACGGCCTCGCCGCCCGTGCCGGGCTCGGTGGCGTCACGGGTCATGCGGGAGATCTGGCGGGCACCGTAGGGCTCGGTGCGGATGGTGTGCTCGCGCACGGCGGGGTAGAGGTCCTCCACGACCTCACGGGCCCGTCGGACCGCCTCCTCGCCCATGGGTGAGTCGGGGTCGGCGGAGACGAAGACCTGGATGTTGGCGACCTGGTGGGTCGGATCGGGAACCAGGGTCGGGTCGAGCTCGGAGGCCACATCGATCGCGATCAGCGGGATGTCGGGCCAGTCACCCGCCTCCATGGCGGCGTAGCGCTCGGAGTCGAGCCAGCTCTGGTCGGAGAACACGGGGATGAGGGCGGCATCGAACACCCGGGCGTCGAACACGTAGCGGACGCCGGCGATCGCCCAGCTCGGCTCGAGCGAGCGCACCCGTTCGACGTAGTCGGCCGGAAATGCCTCGGCGCCCGCCAGCTTCAAGACAGTCGGCTGGATGCCGGCGTTGGAGATCACGACCGGTGCGCGCAGCACGCCCGCGTCGGTCTCGATGCCCACGGCGCGTCCGCCCTCGACCACGATGCGCCGGACCGGGGTGCTGGGCAGGAACACGCCGCCGCGCTCGGCCACCAGTTCCGCGCAGACCTCGGCGACACGGCCGTAGCCGCCCCGGTGGAAGCGCCCGGCGCCGCCCAGCACCATGTTGCGCAGGACGAGCACGGCCTCCGACGCCGCGAGACGGTCGACCGGCACCACGAAGAGCATGTTGAGCGTGGCGAAGATCTAGCTGGTCAGGCCGGCCGGCAGTTCGAAGGGTGTCACGAAGTCGACCATGCCGACCTCGTCGAGCGCCGCGATCTCCTCGTCGGTCATCCCGATCATCGTCAGGTAGAACTCGCCCAGCTTGGCCAGATCGTCATCGGACGCACCGAACACCCGTTGCAGCGTGGCGAGCTCCTCGGGAGAGCCGGTCTGTTGCAGCGCGGAGCGCATCGTGCGCCAACCGCCCTCGGGCGGCCGGTAGTGGACGGCCGCGCGCTCCCCTTCGGGGATGAGCAGCTCCACCCGGTCCTCGATGCCGAGCTCCGCCACCAGATCGTGGAAGCGCGAGTCGAGGGCGGGGATGCCCACCGCGCCGAACATCTCGTAGCGGTAGCCCTTGCGGTTGAGCGTCTGGGTCTTGCCGCCGGCGCGCGGCGTGCGGTCGACGAGCGCCACCCGCTTGCCCCGGTGAGCCAGCAGGGCGGCGGCGGTGACCCCGCCGTAGCCGGC
>CAZCVS010000476.1:0-2464 GCA_964501845.1 uncultured Iamiaceae bacterium | reverse complement strand
GGATCTGGGTGCCGGATCAGATCACGGCTCGCCGCGTCGAACGGACCCTCGGGGCCGCCTCGTGGGACGATCACGCAGCGGTGATCCTGGTCCCGCCCACGCCGCTCGCCTGTATGGACCGCCAGAACGCACCGTCCGGCAGCCTCGACTGGCCGACCCTCCATCCGTTCTACCTCGCCCTCGACCTCGCTCAGGACCGAGCGCGCGGCCACGAGATCCTCGAAGGCTGGACCCCACCCATCCCGAGCCCGAGGCCGTGGGCCGCACCGGCATGACCACGATCGACCTGCCCGACGACAGCGCCTCGCTGTTGGCGGTCGTGCAGACCGTCCTCAGTGGCGAGGTTCCCGACGCTGCCCTGATCGGTGGCCTGGCCGTCACCGCTCGGGTGGCTTCCACCACGGGATACCGGGCCACCAACGATGTCGACTTCGTCACCGCCGACGATGCCCCGCCCACGTTCCTCGAGGTCATCACCGCCCGGCACCAGGTCGAGGCGCCGATCGTGATCGACGGCATCAAGGTCGACGTCATCCCCACCTACGACGTGACCGACGCGGACCTGAACGACATCGACGACGGATCGCGCCTGTTCGTCGCCAGCCACCGCTGGGCGCTCGACACCGCCGAGACCGTGACACTTCGCTGCACAACGCCCACGGCGGTCACAACCGTCGACGTGCGCCTGGCCACGCCCGCCGCGCTCGTCGCGGCCAAGAGCCACGCGGTCGGCTTCGCCCGCTCCCAGCGCCGGGCGACCAAGCACGCATCCGACCTGCTCGACGTGTACCGCCTCATCGATCGCTACCACCCACCCGGGCGGTTGGTCGCCGACCTCCAGCGCGCACCCGGCCGACTCGTCGGGGTGATCGCGTCGATCGTGCGGGCCCAGTACTTGGTCAACCCTGTGAAGGCCGCCACCGCCATGTCGGAGAGCCAAGGCACCCGCATCTCGGCAGACGACGTCGCCCAGACGATGGAGGCGTTCGTCGAGGACCTCGAAGTCGAGACAGGTCGAAGCCACTGACTGAGGCATGGCGGCGGCCCGTCCCTATCAACGAAAAGCCCGCTTGCGCCCGCGAGCTCGCAACGAAAGAGAAGCGGCCATTGCTTTCGTTCATCCGCTGGGATGCGTGGATGTGCACCTGACAAGCCGGCCGTGCTCAGGCATTCGGGCTGCGTACGGCGGCGTGACCCTGTGCGTGACCTTACGGAGCGGGATCAGGGGTCACCAACGAGTACGCAATGGCATGCCACACCCGCTCTGACCAGCACATCGGGGAACTTGGCCCAGTCACAAACGCCTGGTCGGGGACCTTCCCAAGCTGAGTACGGGAGTTCGATGCTCCTTGCCCGCTCCACTGCGAAGTCTGGTTGGGCGACACTGGGGTGATGCCTCGGCCTTCGCCTCAGACGGATCGGGTGGTGGCGGTCGTCGAGCTCCTGACCGAGTCCGTGGAGGGGCTGACCCTCTCGGAGCTGAGCCGGCGGCTGCCGCTCCACCTGTCGTCGTGCGTGCACCTGCTGGCAGCACTCGAGTCGGCCGGGTGGGTGGTGCGCGATCCGCTCGATCGGCGCTACCAGCTCGGTCCGGGGCTCGCAGCGCCGGGGGCACGAGCAGCGGCGCGACACCCCGTCCTGGTGGCAGCCCGCCCGATCATGGCTGCGCTGTCGGACGAGGTCGGCCTGGCCTGCCTCGCTTTCGAGCCCGAAGGCGACTCGGCCCGTCTGGTGCAGCGGACGTGGCCACGAGGGGAGCAGCCGCCGGCGATCCGCCTCGGCGACACCGTGCCGATCGTTCCCCCGCTCGGAGCGCTGCACCTGGCCTGGGCCGACGATGCCGCGGTCGCTGAGTGGCTGGCCCGATCACCCGGCGCCGACACGCCCTCGACCGACGCGCTCACCTCCCAT
Source organism: uncultured Iamiaceae bacterium (assembly GCA_964501845.1). GTDB lineage: Bacteria > Actinomycetota > Acidimicrobiia > Acidimicrobiales > Iamiaceae > Aquihabitans. Next base: position 553 of record CAZCVS010000476.1, on the reverse strand, counting down.
CTCAAAGGCATCCGCCGGGACGGGTACGCGCTCGAGCTCGAGCCCGCCGTCGAGCCAGAGGTCCTGGCGGCGGCCGTCGACGACCGTCCATCGCCCTACCGGGACGGTCGGGTCTGGTCGATGCTCACCGACCAGCGCGGCGGGCGGTTGCTGACCTCGGTCGATGTCGACCCAGCGCGGACCTATGCGGTCCACGCGGTCAGCGCCGCGGTGTTCTCCGGCGGCGCTGCGCACCAGGCGGGCACGCCGCTGCTCGGGCTCTACCTGGTCGGCTTCGAGGCGCCGGTGGCCGGCGCTCGCATCATCGAGCTGGGGACGGCGGTGCGGACCGCTGCCGACGCCATCGGGATCCGCGCCTGACCCCACCCTTTGCAATGTGCAAAGGGTGGGTACGACGAAGCCGACCGGCGCGACGATCGTGTCGACCCAGCACCAGCCCGAGGAGTCGACGTGAGCACCGAGCAGGACCAGCAGGACTTCGACGTGATCGTGGTCGGGGCCGGCTACGGCGGGGTCACCGCCGCCGCCCTGCTGGCTCACCGGGGCAAGCGGG
>CAZCVS010000475.1:0-2478 GCA_964501845.1 uncultured Iamiaceae bacterium | reverse complement strand
AGCACGTGGTTCCGCAGCTGGACCGCGTCGGCCAGGTTGTAGAGCGGGAAGCCGTGGTGGTCCACGCCGGGGATGCCGAAGGTGTTGGTGGTAGCACCGGCCGCCACGATCAGGTGGTCGTAGGTGAGGTCCTCGACCTCGTGCTCGTCGTGCTGGAGGTGCAGCACCCGGGCGTCGAGGTCGGCCCCGATGACCGATGCCTGACAGAACGCCAGGTTCTCCTGGCGGGCCACGATGCCGCGCACCGGGTAGGCGACGTCCGCGCTGGCCAGGCCGGCCGTGGCCACCTGGTACAGCAACGGCTGGAACGTGTGGAAGTTGTTCCGGTCGACGAGCGTCACGTCGACCGGCGCGGCCGCCAGCTCCCGGGCCGCGGCCAGACCGCCGAAGCCCGCACCCACGATCACCACGTGCAACCGGTCCACGACGCCAGCCTACGGATCGGGCGACCACGATTGTGCTTCTTTTCACAAGAGCTCCTGGGCGACCCCTCCCTGGCCCAACGGGCACACTGGCGGCCATGACCGCCGGGTACTCGGGAACGCCGCTGGCGAGGAAGCTGGGCATCGAAGCCAGCCGCGCCGTCGCCCCGCCAGGTGCCTCCGGAGGGGCGTCGTGATCGGCTGCTACCCGGGCACGTTCAACCCGCCGACCGTCGCCCACCTCGCCGTGGCCGAGGCCGCGGTGGCCGCCGCCGGCCTCGTCCGCTTGGACCTGGTCGTGAGCCGGGTCGCGCTGGGCAAGGAGCACCTCTCCGTGACGACGCTCGCCGAACGGATCGAGGTGCTCGAAGCCGTGGCGGACACCCGGCCGTGGCTGGGGGTGACGGTGACCGATGCCCGCCTCGTCACCGACATCGCCCGCGCCTACGACGCCGTCGTGATGGGGGCCGACAAGTGGCGGCAGATCAACGACTCCGCCTGGTACCACGACGAAGCCGCACGCGACACAGCGGTCGCCGCCCTCCCCCTGGTGCTCGTCGCCCCCCGCGGCCGCGACCGCCCCGACGGCGTCCGGTTGCTCGAGATCGACGAGGCGCACCGCCACGTGAGCGCCACCGCCGTCCGCGAGGGAGAGCCGCATGCCGTCGGCTGGCTGCTCCCCGAGGCGGCCGCGCTCGATCCGCGGCCGGAGGACTGAGCGATGCTCTTCCCCGCGACCCTGTTGCCGGGCATCGCGGCCGGCGACGTGACCGTGGCCTTCCGGTCGTGGAAGCGCCCGACGGTGAAGGCCGGCGGGACCCTGATCACCGCGGCCGGCCAGCTGGCCATCGATGCCGTCGAGGTCATCGACGCCGCGGCCATCACCGACGCGGATGCCCGCCGCGGCGGCGCACCGGACGCAGACGCGCTCCGAGCCCAACTCCGGCCCGGCGCCGACCGCCAGACCTACCGCATCGACTTCCACCTCCTCGGGGAGGACCCCCGCATCGCCCTGCGCGAGGACGCCGAGCTCAGCGACGCTGACCGGGCCGCCACCCGCACCAAGCTCGCCGGCTACGACCGCCGCTCCCCCACCGGGCCCTGGACGACCGCCGTGCTCGAGGTGATCCGCGACCACCCCGCGGTCGTGTCGTCCGTCCTGGCCGAACGGCTGGGCGCCGACCGTCCTGCGCTCAAGGTGAACATCCGCAAGCTCAAGGCGCTGGGGCTCACCGAGAGCCTCGGCACCGGCTACCGGCTGTCGCCCCGCGGCACCGCCTACCTCGAGGGCGAAGCCCCGCCCTGACCCGAACTTTTCGTGGTTGTGGGGCTCCTGCCACCAACTTCACGAAAAGTTCGGCTCGGCTGGTCGACGAGGTCAGGCGAGCACCGAGCCGACGGCGCCGGGCGGCTGACAGCGGGGGCACCAGTAGGTGCTGCGGTTCTGCTCGCCCTGGCGGACCATCCGGATCGGCGTGCCGCAGACCCGGCAGGGACGGCGGGCCCGGTCGTAGACAGCCAGCGAACCGGGCGGTCCCGACACCGTGGTCCGCCGGGTGGTCGTCAGGTTGTGCAGGAGCAGCCGGTTCGACGTGGCGAGCAGCTGACGCCGCACCTCGACCGGGATCTCGCCGACCGGCGCGAACGGGTCAACCCGGCAGCGGTGCAGCACCTCGGACTTGTAGACGTTGCCGATGCCCGCGGTCAGCGTTTGGTCGAGCAGCGCCACCGCGATCTCGGTCTCGGGGTCGCACACCTCGGCGTAGCGGCGGAGGGCCTCGTCCAGATCGGGACCGGGGGTGCACAGATCAGGACCGAGGTGACCGACCGGGTCGAGATCGGTCCCGAGCGCGCCACCCGGATGGTCCCGGCGGTAGGTCTGCACGGTGGGTGCCGAGAAGCAGACCGCCTCCCAGTCGGGAACGGCGACGAGCGCCCGCAGCAGGTGGCGGGGCTTGCGCCATCGCTGGCCCTGCTCGTAGAGGTGCCACGACCCGGGCATGCCGAGGTGGGTGCGCAGCGTGAGCCCGCCGTCGAAGTGGATCAGCAGGTGCTT
>CAZCVS010000474.1:0-2488 GCA_964501845.1 uncultured Iamiaceae bacterium | reverse complement strand
TCGGTCCAGTTGTCGAAGCCCTCGGACTCGGGACCGACCAGGGCGTAGAGGTCGACGAAGTTCAGGCACTCGAGCGCGTTGGCCTCGTTGGTGATGACCGAGAGGCCGTCGATGGCGATCTTGAGCTCGATGAACTCCACGCCGCCCTCCTCGCACGCTTCGACCTCTTCCTCCTTGATCGGCCGCGACGCGTCGGCGATGTCGATCTCGCCGTTGCAGAACAGCTCGAACCCGTCGCCGGTGCCCGGTCCGTCGACGCTGACCTTGACGGCATCGTTCTGGTCGATGAACTCCTCTCGGACGAGGGCGCTGATCGGCTCGACGGTGGACGAACCGGAGATCTTGATGCTGCCGCTGACGTCCGTGTTGGCCTCCGGAGCCGCGCCGCCGCCATCGGCGTCGTCGGACCCGGAGCCGCACGCTCCCAGGAGCAGAGCGGGGACGAACAGTGCCGCGGCGATGGTTGCCTGGCGCTTCTTGGAGATCACGAGCCCTCCTAGGGCGTCTGTCGTTGGGTTGACGCCGCGAACGGTACGGATCACGGGTGTCGCACCAGTGGGTCCGAGGTGAACCGGAGGTGAACGACCCCCCAACACTTGGCGCCCCGCCCTGAAACCCGCGCTGAGCAGGGCTTCTTGATGGTTTCGGGATGGCCGTCAGATGGCGTGGAGGAGCCGGTCGAGCAGCGCCGCGTCGTGGGCGTAGGTCACCGTCGACCGAGCCTCGGCCACGGGGAGCCAACAGACCTCGTCGACCTCGTCGTTGGGCGTGAAGTCCCCGCCGGACACGGTCATGGCCCAGTACCGCACCAGCTTGGACCGGCCCTTGTGGTCCCGGTAGCGGACCTCGTCGAGCTCGGGACCGAACACCACGGTGAAGCCGGTCTCCTCGAGCACCTCGCGCGCCGCGGTGTCGGCGAACGACTCCCCCGGGTCGCACTTGCCCTTCGCGAAGCTCCAGTCGTCGTAGCGGGGACGGTGGACGACCAGCACCTCGACCGCGCCCGTGGTGCTGCGGCGCCACAGCACGCCGCCGGCCGCGGTGACCTCGGCCCCCTCGGACCCCTCGGCGCCCATCAGGCGTCGACGTCGCGGCGGGCCCGCGCCAGCGCCAGTCCCTGGAAGCGGAGGTGGGCGTCCACGGTGCCACCGGCGTCGATGGGCGCGACCCGCTCCCAGTCGCCGCTCGGGCCGAGGGACCACGCCAGGGTGTCGTCGGCCATGCAGACCTGGAGGATCTCCATGACCCGCCGCTGGAGCAGCGGGTCGATGACCGGGACCAGCGCCTCGATGCGGCGGTCGAGGTTGCGGGGCATGAGGTCGGCCGAGCCGATGTAGGCGACCGGCGCGCCGGGGCCGGCACCGTTGGCGAAGTGGTAGATCCTCGAGTGCTCCAGGTACCGGCCGATCAGCGACCGCACCCGGATGTTCTCCGACAGGCCGACCACCCCGGGCCGCAGGCAGCAGATGCCGCGCACCAGCAGGTCGATCTCCACCCCGGCCTGCGACGCGGCGTAGAGCCGATCGATCATCCCCGGGTCCACCAGGCTGTTCATCTTCATCACGATGCGGCCGGCGGGAACGGCGGTCTCCTGGTCGATCAGCTCGTAGAGGCGGCTGCGCAGGGGATGGGGCGCCACCAGGAGGCGGCGGTACTGCACGTTGCGCCCGTAGCCGGTGAGGAAGTTGAAGAGCTGGGCGAGATCGGCCCCGATCAGCGGATCGGCGGTCAGTACGCCCAGGTCCTCGTAGAGCTTGGCGGTCTTGGCGTTGTAGTTGCCCGTGCCGATGTGGCAGTAGCTGCGCACGCCGGTGCCCTCGTCGCGCACGACCAGGGCCGTCTTGGTGTGGGTCTTGAGCCCCACCAGGCCGTAGGTCACGTGCACGCCGGCCTGCTCCAGGGCGCGGGCCCAGCCGATGTTGGCGGCCTCGTCGAAGCGGGCCTTGAGCTCGACGAGCGCCGCCACCTGCTTGCCCCGCTCGGCCGCGCGGATGAGCGACTTGATGATCGAGCTGTCGCCCGAGGTCCGGTAGAGGGTGAGCTTGATGGCGAGGACCTTCGGGTCCCGGGAGGCCTGGCGCACGAACTCCTCGACGGAGGTGGAGAACGAGTCGTACGGGTGGTGCACCAAGACGTCGCCGTCCTTGATGACCGAGAAGATGTCGAGGCGCTCATCATCGTTGACGGCCAGGCGGGCCTGGGTGACCGGCGTCCAGGGGTCGTCCTTCAGATCCGGCCGGTCCAAGCCGTGCAGCGCCCAGAGACCCCCGAGGTCAAGCGGGCCGACGCTCTCGTGCACGGCATCGTCGGTCAGATCGAGCTCGCGAACGAGCAGCTCACGGACCTCGGGGGTGACGCGGGCGTCGACCTCCAGGCGCACCGCGGAGCCGAACCGCCGGCGGCGCAGCTCCATCTCGACCGCGGCGAGGAGGTCGTCGGCCTCCTCCTCCTCGAGCGTGAGGTCGGCGTTGCGGGTCACCCGGAAGGC
>CAZCVS010000473.1:0-2521 GCA_964501845.1 uncultured Iamiaceae bacterium | reverse complement strand
AGCCCGTAGTGGTCCTCGAGGAACACGTTGAGGAAGATCGGCACGCTGAACAGACCGAACCCGAGCGCACCGATCCCGATGAGCATGAACCGGAAGGTGCGGATCTGGTTCAGCCGGCCGAAGGCGATCGACGTCGAGATCGGCACCGGGGAGCGCTCCGTCTCGAGCACCTCGCCCAGCACGGCGATCTGCTCGTTCATCCCGCGCTTGGGCTCGCGCCGGGTGGCGACGAACAGGGCCAGCCCGAAGGCGGGGATCCCGACGGCGACGAACGCCCAGCGCCACCCTTCGCCGCCGACCACGCTGGCGATCGCACCCACCGAGATCGGCCCGATCAGCTGGCCGATCGGCGCACCCAGCCCGTAGATCGAGAAGATCCGTCCCCGGGTCTTGATCGGGTAGGCGTCGGCCAGCAGCGAGTTGTGCACGGGGAGGATGTGCGATGCGGCGAGCCCGGAGCCCATCCGGGCCAGGAACAGCCAGAACGCGTTGCCGACCGCAGCGGTGGCGACGCAGAGCAGGCCGTAGGCGAAGGTGCAGACGCCGGCGATGGTGGTGCGGCGCCGCCGGTCGGCCAGCGCCGCGATCGGGATGGCGCCCATCACGAACAGCACCCCGGCGGCGCCGGCGATCACGCCGAGCACCGCGCTCGACACACCGAGCGACTTCTGGATGTCGGGGGCGAGGACGCCGATGGCGGCGTTGTCGAGGCTCTGGACCACCGTCACCGACATCAGGGCGGCGAGCAGGCTGACCCCCCCTTGGCGGAACGCGGTGCCGAGGCCGACCTCGTCGCCCACGACCATCAGGTCGTCGTCTTCGTAGGTCTGCTGGGCGTCGGCCCGCTCGGCGTGGCGGCGCGCCTCCTCGTCGAGGATGAGCGCCGCCAGCGCTGCGGGATCCGCCGCTTCCTCGCCGACGTCAGTCATCCACGTCGACCCAGTCGCCGTCGGCCACCCAGCAGCCGCAGCCGTCGAGGTCGAAGCGGACCAGCCGCACCTGGTCGGGCATCGTGTGCTTGTCGGGTCCGAAGCTGCCCGTGCCGCCGCCGCTCGTGGTGAACGAGCCGATGTCTTCCATCGCGGTGATGAACGAGCCGCGGGTCGGCTGCTCACCCGCTCCTTCGAGCCCTTGGCGCAGGAGGCCCAGGAGCTCGCAGGTCTGGGTGGCGCCGACCTGCTGGTTCACGCCCTCGGCCTTCGGCGCGTAGGTCTCGAGGCAGGCCTGGTCGGCCTCGGTCGGCGCCGGATCGGGCGACTTGCCCTTCCAGCTCGCGCCGATCGCCTCACCGAGCTGCGCCGGCGGCGCGAACTTCAAGATGAGGTCGTCGGTGCCCTCCGACAGGTCCGAGAGCACGTACGCCGGTTCGAAGCCCTGCTTGTCGGCCTCGGTCATGAAGGCGCCGTTGACGTAGAAGTTGCCGAGCGGGAAGACCGCATCGACGCCGTTGGCCTTGAACCGGCTCACCACCGCCGCGATCGCGGCCGCGTCAGGTGCCCCCCCGGAGGGGATCGTCCCGTCCTCGGCGATCTCGGTGCCCGCCTCTTCGAGGGCCGGTGCCAGGCCGTCGTCGATCGCTTGGCGCATCCCGGGCTCGAGGGGCGCGAAGACCCCGATCTTCTCGACGCCGGCGAGCTCGCCGGCGTCGTCGGCGGCCCGGACCGCGCTGCGCAGGGCGTCCTCCCACATGAAGTTGGCGAGGAAGATGTTGCCCTTGCCGGTGTCCAGCACGGTCTGGGAGAGCGACGTCTGGACGACGAGCGGCGTGGCGTGATCGCCGGCGAGGCAGGTGACGGCGTCACCGAACCAGCTCGGGGCCACCGTGGCGAAGACCTCCTCGTCCTCGGTGAGCTCCAGGCAGACCCGCTGCATGTCGGGGAGGATCGAGGCGATGTCGGTCCCGAAGGTGCGGGTGACGAGCTCGACCTCGCGGCCGTTGATCCCGCCTTCCTCGTTCCAGTCGTCGACGATGTCCTGCGCCAGCCCGGCGAGGTCACCGAAGTCGGTGGCCAGGCCCGCCTCGATCAGCGCGGCCTGGTCGAGCATGGGCCAGCCGATCTTGATGGTGTCGTCGGTGACCCCGGTGCTGTCGCCCGACGCCGCCGCTCCGTCCTTGGATCCCCCGCCGGACCCGTTCCCTGCGGAGTCGGCGTTGGTGCAGGCTCCCAGGGCCAGGAGCGCGGCGGCCCCCAGCACGGCGGCGGCCTTCATGGTGCGCGGTCGTTCCCTCATGGTGTCCCCTGACATCGTCGGCTCCGTTGCGGAGGTGACGGCGGGCACGTTACGCCGATCACTTAATCGTGTCAATGGAGGTCAGAACGTGTATCGTGACCAGCGGATCCCGGGCTGCACGCTCGATGACCAGGTAGGGTCCGCCTGACCGCCACCGCCGATGAGGACGAGATGCCACGTGCCAAGCGAGTGACCGGCCGAGACGTGGCCGACCGGGCCGGGGTCTCGCGGGCGACGGTCAGCTACGTCCTCAACGACGCCCCCGGGCAGCCCATCTCCGCGGAGACCC
>CAZCVS010000472.1:0-2524 GCA_964501845.1 uncultured Iamiaceae bacterium | reverse complement strand
CCGGCGAACAGCGACACGCACACGTTGACGACCAGGAGCGTGCCGAGCGGCACCGGCGAGTGGAAGGCGTTGAGGACGAGCGCCAGCGTCAGCGCGAACAGGATCTCGGCGCCGAGGTTGCCGCCCAGGACCTGCGCGATCTTGGTGGGCGACCGCAGGCTGCCCACCGTCTCGCGGACCTCGTGGATCCACGGCCTCACCCGCTCGGCGATGCGGTGCCGCACGCTCGGGAACGCCAGCCCGATGAGCACGACGAGGATCACCACACCGGCGACCGCCAGCAGGACCGTGAGGATGTTGCCGTGTCCGATGGTGCTGTCGGCGGGCATGTGCAGCTCGACGTTCCCCCATCCCAGCAGCAGCACGCTGGCGAGGATCATCAGCTGCACGGCGAACCCGCCGAGGCTGTCGATGAGGCCGATCGATACGGCCGATGCCGGCGGGATGCCCTGGCGCTGGAAGAACCGGATGTTGACCGCCACCCGGGCGGCCGTCGACGGCAGGACCAGGTTGATGAAGCTGATGCTGAACTGCAGCAGCACGAGCGGGCCGTAGGCGACGGGCCGGGGGCACGCGCCCCGCGTGGATTCTGCCTGCGAGAACCGCGGGGTCTGGCCGAGGAGGAGGGCGATCACCAGCACCCCCCAGGTCGCGTCCTGGACCTGCTCCCAGACCTCGGCGAAGTCGATGCCCGACAGCGAGCTGATGAGGATGTACGCCGCGGCCGACAGCAGTGCAGCCTGGAGGAGGGCTGACCGCGAGACGCGGCGGAGGTTGGCCATCGCCGGCGCGTCGGTCGCCGCTGCAGCGGCCGTGGCGGCGCGGAGGTCGTCGAGGTCGAGTCCGGCGCTGCGGACGTCGGCGCGGAGCTTCGGTCCGAGCGCGGCGATCTGGAGGTAGGGGAGGACCGATCCGAGCCCCTCGGTGCCGAGCCGGTCGGCAGCGACCACGAGCGTTTCGTCGACGCCGCCGAGCAGTGCGGACGTGACCAGGAGCTGGGCGAGGTCGCTGTGGCGCTGGTCGCCGGTCGGTGAGACGGTGGCGCCCTCGAACCCGCTGACCCGCACGGTGTCGCCGTCGAGGCGGAAGCGCCCTGGCGCCAGGTCTCGATGGACGATCCCGGCCCGCTGGAGGGCCAGCACCGCGTCCCAGACCTGCTCGAGCAGGCGGTGGCGGTCCGGGTGGCCGGCGAGCACCGGCATGGGCGTCCCCGGGTCTCGCAGCACGATCAGCGCGTCGTTGCTCGCGCTGCGCCCAGCCTTGACGACGTGGTCCACGGGCACGCCCGCCCGCTCGGCGAGCAGCGTCACGAACGCCTCGTGCTCGGCCTGCTGGAGCCGGGTCAACGTGAGGGCGTCGGTGTCCCGGTACCAGAGGGCCCGCCACGCTTTGGCGAGGAGCTGGGAGTCCCAGGCGTCGCGTCCGTACACCTTGACCAGCAGCGGCCCCCCGTCGGGCTCGCTGGTGTCGACCAGGAAGACGCCGGCGGTCTGGCGGTGCGCTTCGGACAGGGGGCCCGTCTCGACGCCCAGCTCGCCGAGCGCGTCGGCCACCTCGTCCAGCGACGGCTGGCCGGCAGCGGAGCCGAGGAGGAGGTGAACCGCGGCGGCGGCGACGGACCCGCACAAGACACCGATGGCGGCGCCGCTCGGGGTGGTGGCCGAGAGCACGACGAGGCTGACCGCGCCGCTCAGGACGAGCCACCGGCTGGTGGCGCGGAACGGGCGGGTGAGGTGCGGCGAGGCGACCACGGTGGCGGCCACGACCGCGGCGAGGCGCACCGAGACCGACTCGGTGGGTGGACCGGTGGAGAGCAGCGCGTCCCAGATGCTCGTGGCCCGGCCGCTGAGGAACGTGTCGTCGACGACGGTGGCGAGGATGGTGGCGCCCAACGAGGCCAGCAGCAGGTCGCGGGCGATGTCGAGGCGCGGCCGCGCCACGGAGAGGACGACGAGCAGCACGGCCCAGACCAGGACGAGCCCGGCGAGCACCTCCCAGGCGACGTCCAGGAAGCTCGGCAGGCTGTGCGCCAGATCCACGAGCGCGGTCTCGAACGCGCTGGGCGGTTCGGCGGCGGCCACGAAGGCGGCGATGCCGACCACGCCCGAGATGCCGAGGAGGACATCGGTGGCCCGGCGGGCGCGGGGCCGGTGCCGGTTCGAGGAGTAGAGCCGGAGCCGCTTGGGCTGCGACCACAGCGACGTGCCCCGGAGCGTCTCCAGGCCGGTCGCGGTCATCGGCGGGCGTCTCGCAGCATCCCCGTGATGATGGCCGCTTCGACGGGGCGCGACAGGGCATAGCCCTGGATCCGGTGGCAGCCGAGGGCGGCGAGGGCGTCGATCTGGTCGTCTTGCTCTACGCCTTCGGCGACCACGGTCAGGTCGAGCGCGGCCGAGAGCCGGATCACGGCGCCCACGAGCGCAGCCGCTCGGGGCGAGGTGGTCAGATCGGTCATGAACGACTGATCGATCTTGAGCACGTCGATCGGCAGGTCGCGCAGCTCGCTCAGCGACGAGTACCCGGT
>CAZCVS010000471.1:0-2527 GCA_964501845.1 uncultured Iamiaceae bacterium | reverse complement strand
GACGACACCCAGCGCGCCGCCACCGGCGCCCGACCCGTCGCCACCGAGCTGCCCTTCGGCATCGGCGGGACCGAGCCGCTGGCCTTCCCCCTCGGCGACGGCCGCTCGGTCCCGCTTCGGGGCAAGGCCGACCGGGTCGACCAGGCGGCCGACGGCTCGCTCCACGTCCTCGACTACAAGACCGGCAAGAGCGACCGGTACAAGGGTCTCAGCGCGGACGACCCCCACCAGGGCGGCGCCCACCTCCAGCTCGCCGTCTACGGCCAGGCCGCCCGCCAGCACGCCGGCACGCCGGATGCACCGGTGCGCGCGGCGTACTGGTTCACCTCGGCGCGGGGACGCTTCGAGAAGCTGGGCTACGACATCTCCGATCCGGTGCTGGCCGAGGTCTCGGCCGCCATGGCCACCATCGTCGACGGCATCGAAGACGGGCTGTTCGCCCCCCACCCCGTCCCCCACAGCACGTCACCGTTCCCCGACTGCCCGGCGTGCGACCCCGACAACCTCGGCACCACCGAGGTCCGCCGCCACTTCGAGCGGAAGCTGGAGGACCCGGTCCTCGCCCGCTACCTCGCGCTCGTCGCTCCCGACGACTCGCCGGACACCACCGACCGGGAGGCCGCCCGATGAGCCGCCGCACGCCGCCGCCCGACCAAGACCAGCGCGACGTCGTCCGCGACGCGCTCGCCACCACGCTGTTCGTCGAGGCCGGTGCCGGATCGGGAAAGTCCACCGCCCTGGTGGGCCGGGTGCTCCAGCTGGTCACCACCGGCACCGTCGAGCTGCGGTCGGTCGCGGCCATCACCTTCACCGAGAAGGCCGCCGCCGAACTGCGGGACCGCATCCGCCAGTCCCTCGAGGTGGCCGCCGAAGCCGCCCGCGGCGAAGGCGACCAGGCCGTGGCGGGCCGGTGCGCCGATGCCATCGACCAGCTCGACGGCGCCGCCATCGGCACCCTCCACGCCTTCGCCCAGCGGATCCTGGCCGAGAACCCCATCGAGGTCCAGCTCCCGCCCCGGGTCGAGATCCTCGACGAGGTCACCTCCGACGTGCAGTTCGAGCAGCGCTGGTCGGCGTACCAGGACCAGCTGTTCGAGGATCCCGCGCTGGAGCGCACCCTCCTGTTGCTCTTCGCCACCGGCGTGAAGCCCGCCGCCCTGCGCGCCCTCGCCCTGGAGTTCGACCGCAACTGGGACCTCGTCGCCGAGCGGGTCCCCGCCGACGCGCCCGACCCACCCGCCTTGCACGCCGGGCTCGACGCCGCGCTCCAGCAGGTCGATGCCGCCTGCGCCGTGCTGGCCCACTGCACCAACGCCGAGGACAAGCTGGCGCTGCGCCTCGGGCAGATCACCGAGCACGCCGCCGCCCTGCGGACGATGACCGACGAGCTCGACCTGCTCGATGAGCTGAGCGGCGTCGGCACCCTCACCGCACCCAGCTTCAAGGTCGGCAACGTCGGCGCCAAGGGCAACTGGGGCTGCGACGTGGCCGAGGTCCGGGCCCAGGTCCGCGCCGCCGGCGAGGCGCTCGAAGCGGTGAAGGGCGAGGTGGCCCAGGCGTGCGCCAAGCGCATCGCCACCGCCCTGCGGGGCTTCACGCTCGACGCCGCGGCCGACCGGCGAGCCGCGGGCCAGCTGGCGTTCCACGACCTGCTCGTGCTCGCCCGCCAGCTCGTCCGCCAGCACCCCTCGGTGCGCGAGCGCCTCCACCGTCGCTACCAGCGCCTCCTGCTCGACGAGTTCCAAGACACCGACCCGATCCAGATCGAGATCGCCGTGCGCATCGCCGCGGCCGATCCCGGTTCCAGCGACGCCGGCGAGCTCCCGTGGGACCAGGTCCCCGTCGCCCCCGGCCACCTGTTCGTGGTCGGCGACCCGAAGCAGTCGATCTACCGGTTCCGCCGGGCCGACATCTCCCTCTTCCTCGCGGCCAAGGACCGCTACGGGACCAACGGCGGCCTGGTGACGCTGTCCACCAACTTCCGCACGGGCGCTCCCATCATCGACTGGGTCAACGGCGCGTTCGGCCGGCTCATGGCCGAAGGCTCCGAGGTCGACCTGCCCGTCGCGTCCCAGCCCGCCTACGTGCCGCTGCACGCCGTGCGCCCCGGCCCACCCGTCGGTCCAGCCGTCTCGGTGCTCGGCCGGGAACCGCTGGCCGGAGGGTCCGCCGGCGACCTGCGCGCCGCCGAAGCCCGCCAGGTGGCGGCCACCATCGCCCGCATCCACGCCGAAGGCTGGAGCATCGGCGACGGCAACGACGGGTGGCGAGCGCCGAACCTGGGCGACATCACGGTGCTCGTGCCGGCCCGAACCTCGCTGCCGTTCCTCGAGGACGCCCTCGATGCAGCGGGGATCCCCTACCGGGCCGAGTCCAGCAGCCTCGTCTATGTCTCCCGGGCCGTGCGCGACCTGCTCATCACCCTGCGGGCCATCGACGACCCCACCGATCAGCTGGCCATCGTCTCCGCGCTGCGCAGCCCGCTGTTCGCCTGCGGCGACGACGACCTGTTCCGCCACAAGGTCGA
>CAZCVS010000470.1:0-2527 GCA_964501845.1 uncultured Iamiaceae bacterium | reverse complement strand
CGGGCAGCCAGGTGTGGAACGGGAACATCGGCACCTTGATGCCGAAGCCCATGAAGAAGCCACCGAAGATGAGCAGCGCGGTGCCGCGGGCCAGATCCGCACCGCCCCACTCGGTGAGGAACGGGATCGAGAACGAGTGCTGGCCGGCTGCGTTCTCCGGCGAGAGGAAGTAGACGGCCAGGATCGACACGATCATGAGGGCTGAGCCGAACGCCGTGTAGAGGAAGAACTTGAGCGAGGCGTACTTGCGCTGCTCGCCGCCCCACACGCCGATCATGAAGTACATCGGCAGCAGGACGAGCTCGAAGAACACGAAGAACAGCAGCAGGTCCTGGGCGACGAAGGTGCCGATCATGCCCGTCTCGAGGACGAGGATCAGCGCCAGGAACGCCTTGGGGTTGTGGGGCTCGGGGAAGTGGTCCCACGAGTAGATGATGACCAGAGGAACGACCAGGACGGTCAGGGCGATCAGCGGCAGCGAGATGCCGTCGATGGCGACCAGGTAGCGAGCGTTGATGAGCTCGATCCACGACTTGTCCTGTCCGTACTGCAGCACGGCGGTGTGGTCGTAGTCGAAGTCCCACATCAGGGCGATTCCGACCACGAGCACCACCAGGCTGGTGACCAGGGCCACCACCTTGTGCAGGGTCTCCTCTGACTTGGGGATGGCCAACATCACCAGCGCTCCCACCAGGGGCAGGAACACGGCGGCGGTGATACCCCAGCCGTTGAGCAGGTCCTTCACGGTTTCGACTCCCTCGTCCTCAACTAGCGATCACTACGAAGATGGCGGCCAAGATGGTGGCCCCCAAGAACAGATAGGCGGCGTACCACTGGACCTTGCCGTTCTGCGCCTTGCGCAGCACGGAGCCCGAGCCCTCGGCAGCCAGGCCGGAGCCGTCCACCAGGGTGTCGACCACGCCTTGGTCGATGCGGTTGTAGACGAACCCGCCTGCTTGGCGGGCCGTCTTGCCCACGAGGTTCACCAGGCCGTCGATGACGTTCTGGTTGAACCAGTTGGTGGCTCGGGCGAGTGGCCCCTTGATGAACCCGACGATGACGTCGGTGTAGAGCCAGTCCAGGTAGTACTTGTTCTCCAGCACCTTGTAGCCGGTGCGGGCGACCTTGTTGCGCTCGGTGATGCCGTGGGGGCCCTTGCCCTTGAAGTACCAGAGGTAGGCCGAGCCGGCGCCGATGATGATGGCGATGAGCGACGCGACCGCGATCCACGGCACGAACTCCGGGTGGGTGAAGCCGTTCGCCGAGCTGGGGAAGTAGGCGCCGGTGGGCTCGATGTAGTGCTCGAAGCGCAACGAGAGCGACTCGGGCACACCGACCCCGAAGATCTTCTTGGGGAGGTTCAGCCAGCCGACGGTGATCGAGCCGGCGGCGAGGATCATGAGCGGCACGACGATGCGGGGGCCGTTCTCGTGGAGCTGGTGCTCGGCCGACTTGCCCCGGGCCTCGCCGAAGAACACGTACCAGATGGCTCGGGTCATGTAGGCGCAGGTGCAGACGGCGCCCATGAGCCCCATGATCAACATGAGGCGGTAGCCGCCGTCACCGCCGAGCTGGTGAGAGCCGGCGAGGATCTCGTCTTTGGACCAGAAGCCGGCCGTGATGAACGGCAGGCCCATCAGCGCCGCGGTGCCGACGAGGAACGTGCGGTACGTCCACGGCATCACCTTGCGCATGCCGCCCATGTCCTTCTTCATGTCGAAGGAGTGGATGTGGTGCGCCAGCGAGCCCGACCCGAGGAACAGGCAGGCCTTGAAGATGGCATGGGTGAAGAGGTGGAAGATGGCGGCCGTCCAGGCACCGACTCCCAGCGCCATCACCATGTAGCCGAGCTGGCTGACCGTGGAGTAGGCGAGGACCTTCTTGATGTCCGACTGCACGAAGGCCAGCAGGGCGCCGAAGAGCACGGTGACCGCACCCACCGCGGCGAGGAAGTTGATGGTGGAGCCGCCGATGGTCAGCCCGTTGAAGAACACGCCGTAGTTGCGGGCCACCAGGTAGATGCCGGCCACGACCATGGTCGCGGCGTGGATGAGCGCCGACACCGGCGTCGGGCCGGCCATGGCGTCGGGGAGCCAGGTGTGCAAGATGAACTGACCGGACTTGCTCATGACCGCGGCGATGAGGCACAGCGAGCCGATGAGCAGCAGGTTGTGGCTGATCAGCCCGGCGTTGGCCTGGGTGTTGAGGCTGAGCACGTCAAAGGTCTCGCCGGCGGCGAAGTACAACACGATCACGCCGACCAGCAGACCGATGTCGCCCACACGGTTGGTGAGGAAGGCCTTGAGGGCCGCGTCGGAGTTGGGCTTCTCCTCCCACCAGTGCCCGATGAGCGCGAACGAACAGAGGCCGACGAGCTCCCAGCCCACCACCATCTGCAGCGTGTTGTCGGAGATGACGTAGAAGAGCATCGCCGCGGTGAACAGGCTCAAGAAGCCGAAGTAGTGGGTCTCACGGCGGTCGCCGCCGACGTAGTCGGTGGAGAAGACGTGCACGAGCAGCGAGATGA
>CAZCVS010000469.1:0-2530 GCA_964501845.1 uncultured Iamiaceae bacterium | reverse complement strand
AGACGCCGCCCCAGTCGTCGATGCCGGCATCGAGCAGGACGCCGAAGTCGTCGGACAGGTTGGGCGGAGCCTGGAGGTGGATCTCCGGGGGGAGGATCAGCCGGGCGAGGGCGATGGCTTCGAGGTAGGTGTCCGGCGGGCAGGGCGGTGCGGTGTGCATGCTCGTGCCGTCCTTCGGGAGGAAGTTCTGCACGATCACCTCCTGCACGTGGCCCCAGCGGGCGTGGCTCGCGGCGATGGCCTCCAGCGCCTCGATGCGGTCGGCCCGGCTCTCGCCGAAGCCCACGAGGATGCCGGTGGTGAAGGGGATGCGCAGCGCCCCGGCGGCATCGAGCGTGGCCAGGCGCCGCTCGGGCTCCTTGTCCGGGCTGCCGCGGTGGGCGGCGAGGTCGGCGTTGAGCGACTCCAGCATCATCCCCTGCGACGGCGAGACGGCCCGCAGCCGCTCCAGCTCGTCGGCGTAGAGGGCGCCGGCGTTGGCGTGGGGGAGCAGGCCGGTCTCGGTGACCACGAGCTGCGCCATCGCCGCGAGATAGTCGACCGTCGAGCCGTAGCCGTGATCGGCCAGCCAGTCGGCAGCGACCGGATAGCGATCCTCGGGCCGCTCGCCGAGGGTGAAGAGGGCTTCGTGGCAGCCCTTGGCCGCACCTTGGCGGGCGATCTTGAGGACCTGCTCAGGGGTCAGGTACGGCGCATCGAGGCGGGCCGGCGGCTGGGCGAAGGTGCAGTACCCGCACTTGTCGCGGCACAACATCGTGAGCGGGATGAAGACCTTGGGTGAGTAGGTGATGCGCGTGCCGGTGCGGGCGTCGCGCACCGCGCGGGCCCGTTCCATGAGCACGGGCAGCGGCTGGTCCCAGGAGGAACCGGTGGTCAGCGACATGGGCGGCAGGCTACCTGCGGCTCCGGGTGCTGCGACCCGCTCCCGCCCCCACCCTCACGTCTGGTGGCCGAGATCTCACTCCTTGAGGTTTGGCGATTCGGGCCGATCGAGTGGGCATGACCTTGCGAACGGTGCGAGCGCGGCCCACCTGGGCGCGCCCGTTGGGATCGGCGCTGACCAGCCTGGTCCTGGTGGCCGCGATCGGCGTGCTGGCCGCAGAGCCGGCTACGGCCGCCCCGACCCAGCCGGTCATGGGTCGAAGCCGGGTGACCGCCGCCGATCTGGCTGGTTGGTTCCGCTCGAAGGGCAAGACGTCGAAGGCGACCGTGTCGATCGACGCGCTGGCGGCCCACTTCATCTCCGAGGGCGCGGCCGAGGGGGTGGCCGGCGACCTCGCCTTCGCCCAGTCGATCATCGAGACCGGCTACTTCAACTTCTCCACCCGGGTCCTGCCGTCCTACAACAACTTCTCGGGCCTCGGCGCGGTCGACGGCGGGACAGGGGCGGCGGCCTTCTCCACCGCCCAGCTCGGCGTGCGGGCCCAGATCCAGCACCTGCGGGCCTACGCCGACCCGACCGTGACGACCGCCAAGCTCGCTCACCCGCTGATCGACCCCCGCTTCCACCTCGTCGCCCCCAAGGGCAAGGCACCCACGTGGCAGCAGTTCGGCAACGGCATCTGGGCGACCGACCCCGGCTACGCCGCCAAGGTCCTGAACATCTACGACCAGATCCTGGGCTTCGCCGGCAACCCCTCGGGGCCGCCACCCACGAACCCGCCGCCGGCCAAGGTCTTCCCGCCCTTCGCCTCGGCGGCGGCAGCCGTGAACCAGGCCTACTCAGACATCCTCGGACGGGCGCCCTCCGCGAGCGAACGGTCGTCGGGCGTGGCCGCGCTGAACGCCGGTACCACGACGCCCTCACAGCTCATCGCCGCTCTGGTCGCGGGCGAGGGGGCCAGGGATGCGCAGCCGATCGCTCGGCTCTACTTCGCCGGGCTCGGCCGCCTGCCGGACCGCAGCGGCCTCCAGTACTGGACCCGCCGCCACGCCGCAGGGGTGCGCGTGGTGGAGCTGGCCCAGCAGTTCCTCGTCTCGTCGGAGTTCCTCCGCCGCTACGGGTCCCCCGGCAACACCGCCTACATCGACGTCTTGTACCGCAACGTCCTCGGCCGCGCCGCCGACGCCAGTGGAGCGGACTACTGGAACCGCCGCCTCGCCGCCGGGCAGATCAGCCGGGCCGGCCTCCTGGTCCAGTTCAGCGAGTCGAACGAGCACAAGACCAAGACGGCGGTGAAGGTCGAGGCCTCGATCGTCTACGTCGGCATGGTGCTGCGGGCGCCGGACCCCTCGGTCCTCTCCTGGTGGAACACCAAGAAGAACTCGGGCAGCCCGCTCAGCACGCTCACCGACCTCGTCTACGCATCGAACGCCTACGCCGCCCGGTTCTGACGTCGTTCAGAGCTGGGACGCGGCGGCTTCGTCGACGAGCCAGATGACCTGCTCGCTGGCGATGCGGGCGGCGGGGAGGTCCTCGCCGCGGGCGACCGCGGCCAGTGCTGGCGCCTTCTCCTCACCGGTCACCGTCACGACGGCCAGCGCGGCGCGGGCGATGCCGGCGAACGTCAGGGTCATGCGCTGGTAGGGG
>CAZCVS010000468.1:0-2530 GCA_964501845.1 uncultured Iamiaceae bacterium | reverse complement strand
CGCCCTCGGGCTGATCTCGCCCTGGACCGACCTCACGCAGAGCTCGGCCTCGATGGCCGACATGGAGGGCATCGACCCGATGCTCACCGGGGCGTCGCTCTCCCAGATGGCCGACGGCTACCTGGCGGGCACCGACCCCCGGACCCCGCTGGCCTCGCCCTTGTTCGGCGACCTGATGCGCCTGCCGCCGGTGCGGTTGGATGTCGGGTCCGACGAGGTCCTCCTCGATGACAGCACCGTGCTGGCCGAGCGGCTCCGCGAGGTGGGCGTCGTGGTCGAGCTCCAGGTCTGGCCGGAGATGATCCACGTGTTCCAGGCGTTCCCGCCCGACCTCGTCCCCGAGGCGGCCGAGGCGGTCACGGCACTGGGTGCGTTCCTCGCCGGCCACTTCGACGCCACCCGCGGCTGAACCGAGATGGGCTTCTACCGCGACCAGGTCCTGCCCCGGATGGTCGAGCTCACGTGCGGCGGCGCGCAGATGGAGCGGTGGCGGGCCCGGTCGACCCAGGGCCTCCACGGCCGCATCGTCGAGATCGGGTTCGGCTCCGGGTTGAACGTGCCCGTGTACCCGGCCGAGGTGACCGAGGTGCTCGCCGTCGAGCCGGCGCACGTCGCCCGCGAGCGAGCGGCCGAGCGCATCGCTGCGAGCCACGCCACGATCACCCACGTCGGCCTCGACGGCCAGTCGCTCCCCATCGACGACGCATCCTGCGACGGTGCACTCAGCACGTTCACCCTGTGCACGATCCCCGACGTCGACGCCGCGCTCGCCGAGCTGCGCCGCGTCCTGAAGCCGGGCGGGGAGCTGCACTTCCTCGAGCACGGCTTGTCCCCGGATCCCAAGGTGGCCCGCTGGCAGCACCGGATCGACCCGATCGAGCAGCGGGTGGCCGACGGCTGCCACCTCACCCGGGACCCGGTCGCCCTCGTCGAGGCCGCGGGGTTCCGGCTCGTCCGCCACGACAGCCGCTACGCCAAGGGCCCCAAGCCCTGGACCTGGATGACCAGTGGCGTCGCCGTCTCCCCCTGACGAGGGTCCGGTCAGCTGACGCCGAGGGCGGCGAGGAGGTCGGCGTGGTCGGTGATGACGGCGTCGCCCTCGATCGCATCGGTGCCCTCGTCGGCGTGGCCCGGGTCGTCGTAGATCCCGGCATAGCGGACGGCGAAGACGCCCTTGCCCTGGGCGCCGGCGATGTCGGTGCGGCGCAGGTCGCCAACGTGGGCGGCGCCGGCTGGGTCGACCCCGCCAAGGCCGGTCAAGGCGTGGTCGAAGATGACCGGGTCAGGCTTGAACGTGCCGACCTCGTCGCTGAACGACCAGTGGTCGAAGTAGTCCATCAGCCCGTGACGGGTGAGGAAGCGGCGCAGCGTGGTGGACGGCGCCAAGCCCACGTCGCAGATGATCCCGATGCGGACGCCGGCCGAGCGCAAGCCCTCGAGGGTGTCGCCGATGTTGGGCGTGGGGTGCGGGTCGTGGGCCGGGTCCGGGTCGGTGATCGTGGCGAGGAGGCCGGCGCGCAGCTCCGGTGATGCGTCGATGCCGAGGTGCTCGACGATGTCGTCGACCGCGTGCTGAGCGCCGTAGTACCGGTTGACCCGCCAGCTGCGGTCGAACTGCTGGCTGGCGTGGCGCATCGCACCGGTGACGACCTCGCCGTCGAGCTGGAAGCCAGCCTCCGCCAGCAGCCCCAGCTTCGCGGTGAGGCGCCGGTCGCGGATCCCAGCGGTGTCCGCGTCGAGCAGCGTGTTCCAGAAGTCGAAGGTGACGGCCTTCACGGCACCAGCACTCAGATCTGGTCGCGGCACACGCCGTCGGCCCGAGCGGCCTCGGCGACCGCGGCGGCGACGCGCTCGCCGACGGTGGTGTCGAACACGGAGGGGATCACGAAGCCCGGGCGCAGCTCGTCGGCCGACACCGACTCGGCGATGGCGGTGGCGGCGGCCCGCTTCATGTTCTCGGTCACGTCGGTGGCGCCGGCGTCGAGCGCACCGCGGAAGATGCCGGGGAAGGCGAGCACGTTGTTGATCTGGTTCGGGTAGTCACTGCGGCCCGTGGCCATGACGGCGACGAGATCCTTCGCCAGCTCGGGGCGGATCTCCGGGTTGGGGTTCGACATGGCGAACACGATCGGGTCGTGCGCCATCTTGCGGAGGTCGTCCTGGTCGATCTGATCGGGTGCGCTCACCCCGATGAAGACGTCGGCGCCGGGGAGCACGTCTTTGAGGGTGCCGCTGATCTGCTCCGGGTTGGTGATGTCGGCGAACTTCTGCTTCGCCACGTTGAGGTCCGTGCGGCCGCGGTGGATGGCACCCTTGGTGTCGCAGGCCACGATGTTGGTGACCCCCGCGGCGATGAGCATCTTGGCGATGGCCACGCCGGCGGCGCCCGCGCCGCAGATGACGACGCGCAGGTCTTCCATCTGCTTGCCGACGAGCTTCAGCGAGTTCTCCAGCGCGGCGAGGGTGACGACGGCGGTGCCGTGCTGGTCGTCGTGGAACACCGGGATGTCGAGCGAGGCCCGCAGGCGGT